>JAJAYV010000076.1 GCA_026786045.1 Frankiaceae bacterium
GCGGCGGGCTGCGGTCTAGGCCGGCTGCCCGGCGGCCCGCAGCCGGCTCTCGGCGCGGCGCTGAGCGGCGACGTCGGACTCGCCGCGGGCCTTGTCGAGGGCGGCCTTCGCGCGGGAGGTGTCGATGTCCGCGGCGAGCTCGGCGACCTCGGCTAGGACGGTGACGCCCTGCTCGGTCACGGACAGGAAGCCGCCGTGGACCGCCGCCAGGACCGTCTCGCCGCCGGCCTGGTAGATCGTCACGATGCCGCCGTCGGCCAGCTGTCCGAGCAGCGGGGCGTGGCCGGGCAGCACGCCGATGTCGCCCTCGGTGGTACGCGCGGTCACCTGGGTGGCCTCGCCGCTCCAGACCTCGCGCTCGACCGAGACCAGCTCGACGTGCAGCTCTGCCACTTCAACTCCTTCGGGGGTGGATCACGAACCGGGGGTGGGACTAGCTGCCGAGGGCCTTGGCCTTCTCCTCGACGTCCTCGATGCCGCCGCACAGGAAGAACGCCTGCTCGGGGATGTGGTCGTACTCGCCCTCGGTGAGCTTCTTGAACGAGGCGATGGTCTCCTCGAGCGGCACGAACTTGCCGGGCTGGCCGGTGAAGGCCTCGGCGACGAAGAACGGCTGCGACAGGAAGCGCTGGATGCGGCGGGCCCGGTTGACCAGGACCTTGTCCTCCTCGGCGAGCTCGTCGATGCCGAGGATGGCGATGATGTCCTGCAGGTCCTTGTAGCGCTGCAGGATGCGCTGCACCTCGCGAGCGACGGCGTAGTGCTCCTCACCGACGAAGCGCGGGTCCAGGATGCGGCTGGTCGAGTCCAGCGGGTCGACAGCCGGGTAGATGCCGAGCTCGGAGATGGCGCGGGAGAGCACGGTCGTGGCGTCGAGGTGGGTGAACGTCGTGTGCGGCGCCGGGTCGGTGATGTCGTCGGCGGGCACGTAGATCGCCTGCAGCGAGGTGATCGAGTGACCGCGGGTGGAGGTGATGCGCTCCTGCAGCACGCCCATCTCGTCGGCCAGCGTCGGCTGGTAGCCGACGGCGCTCGGCATGCGACCGAGCAGCGTCGACACCTCGGAACCGGCCTGGGTGAAGCGGAAGATGTTGTCGATGAACAGCAGCACGTCCTGCTTCTGGACGTCCCGGAAGTACTCCGCCATCGTCAGCGCTGACAGCGCCACGCGCAGGCGCACGCCCGGCGGCTCGTCCATCTGGCCGAAGACCAGCGCGGTGTCGTTGATGACACCGGACTCGGTCATCTCACCGAACAGGTCGTTGCCCTCACGGGTGCGCTCGCCGACGCCGGCGAACACCGAGACGCCGGAGAACTCCTTGGCGACGCGGTAGATCATCTCCTGGATGAGCACGGTCTTGCCGACCCCGGCGCCGCCGAACAGGCCGATCTTGCCACCGGCGACGTACGGCGCCAGCAGGTCGATCACCTTGATACCGGTCGGGAAGATCTCGGTCTTGCTCTCCAGCTGGTCGAACGCCGGCGACGGCCGGTGGATCGGCCAGTACGTGTCGGCGTCAACGCTCTCGACGTCCATCGGCTTGCCGAGGGCGTTGAAGACGTGGCCCTTGGTCGCGTCGCCGACCGGCACCATGATCGGGCTGCCGGTGTCCTTGGCCGCCGCGCCGCGGACCAGGCCGTCGGTGGGCTGCATGGCGATCGCCCGGATGAGGTTGTCGCCGATGTGCTGGGCCACCTCGAGCGTCAGGATCGAGGCCTGCTCGCCGAGCGTGCGCTCGACCTCCAGGGCGTTGTAGATCGCGGGCATCGCGTCCGGCGGGAACTCGACGTCCACGACGGGGCCGATGACGCGGGCGACCCGGCCGGTGCCGCCGGCCTGGGGAGCGGCGGTGGGGTGGTCGGCGGTGACGGTCATTGCGGGGGTCTCCTGTGTTCTTCGGCGATCGGCAGTCGTGCTGACGGCAGGGTCAGGCGTCCTCGAGGGCGGTGGCGCCGCCGACGATCTCGCTGATCTCCTGAGTGATCTCGGCCTGGCGGGCCGAGTTGGCCGCCCGCGTGAGCGACTTGATGAGCTCGTCGGCGTTGTCGGTCGCGGCCTTCATGGCCCGCCGGCGCGAGGCCGACTCCGACGCAGCGGACTCCAGCAGCGCGGCGTAGACGCGGGTCTGCACGTAGCGCGGCAGGAGCGTGTCCAGCAGCACGGCGGGGTCGGGCTCGAACTCGTACAGCGGCAGGACGAATCCCTCCGGCGGCGCCTCGTCGGACTCCTCGACGACCAGCGGCAGCACCCGGTTGGCGACGGCCCGCTGGGTGAGCGCAGAGACGTACTCGGTGTGCACGACGTGGATCTCGCCGACGCCGCCCTCCTCCTCGGTGCGCAGGAAGGCGTCGATCAGCGCGTCGGCGACCTCGCGGGCGTCCTCGTAGGTCGGCTGCTCGGAGAAGCCGGTCCAGCTCTGCTCGATCTGGCGGTTGCGGAACTTGTAGTAGCTCACCGCCTTGCGCCCGACCAGGAAGGCGACCGGCTCCTTGCCCTCGCTGCGAAGCAGCTCCTCGAGCTGCGCGGCGGTCTTGATGGCGTTGGCGTTGTAACCACCGGCCAACCCTCGGTCACTGGTGACGACCAGGACCGCCACCCGCTTCTCGTCGGTCTGCTCCTGCAGCAGCGGGTGGTCGATCGTCGCTGTCTGCGAAGCCAGCGCCGAGATGACCTGGGTGATCTGGCGGGAGTACGGCTTGGCCGCGTTGACCCGCTGCTGGGCCTTCACGATGCGGGAGGCCGCGATGAGCTCCATCGCTCGTGTGATCTTCTTCGTCGACTTCACCGACCGGATGCGGCGGCGGTAGACGCGGAGCTGGGCACCCATGGGTCAGGCCTTCTTGTACTTCTTGATGGTCTCCTGGCCGCGATCCTCGGTGTCCATCGCCTCGGCCGGCGCCTCGTTGACCAGGCTCTTCCCCTCGCCGGTCGTGAACTCCTTCTTGAACTCCGTCACGGCGACCTCCATCTGACCGGTGGTGTCGTCGTCGAGCTTGCCGGTCTGGGTGATGGCGTCGAAGATCTCGCTGTGCGAGCGCCCGACGAAGTCGAGGAACTCCGCCTCGAACCGGCGGATGTCGCCGACCGGGACCTCGTCGAGGTGACCGTTGGTGCCGGCCCAGATCGAGACGACCTGGCGCTCCACCGGGAACGGTGAGTACTGCGGCTGCTTGAGCAGCTCGACGAGCACGGCGCCGCGCTCGAGCTGGGCCTTGGAGGCCTTGTCGAGGTCGGACCCGAAGGCCGCGAACGCCTCCAGCTCGCGGAACTGCGCTAGGTCCAGGCGGAGCCGGCCGGAGACCGACTTCATGGCCTTGATCTGCGCCGACCCGCCGACGCGCGACACCGAGATGCCGACGTTGATGGCTGGGCGGACACCGGAGTTGAACAGGTCGGTCTCGAGGAAGATCTGACCGTCGGTGATCGAGATGACGTTGGTCGGGATGAACGCCGAGACGTCGTTGCCCTTCGTCTCGACGATCGGCAGACCGGTCATCGAGCCGGCACCGAGCTCGTCGGAGAGCTTCGCGCAGCGCTCGAGCAGACGGGAGTGCAAGTAGAAGACGTCACCCGGGTAGGCCTCGCGGCCCGGCGGGCGGCGCAGCAGCAGCGAGATGGCGCGGTAGGCGTCGGCCTGCTTGGACAGGTCGTCGAAGACGATCAGGACGTGCTGGCCGGCGTACATCCAGTGCTGGCCGATGCTCGAGCCGGTGTAGGGCGCGAGGTACTTGAAGCCGGCCGGCTGGCTGGCCGGAGCGGCGACGACGGTCGTGTACGCCATCGCGCCGGCCTCCTCGAGGCGGCCGACGGTCTCGGCGACCGTGGAGCCCTTCTGGCCGATGGCGACGTAGATGCACTTGACCTGCTTCTTCGGGTCGCCGGTCGCCCAGTTCTCGCGCTGGTTGATGATCGCGTCGATCGCCACCGCGGTCTTGCCGGTCTGGCGGTCGCCGATGATCAGCTGGCGCTGGCCGCGGCCGATCGCCGTCATGGCGTCGACGGCCTTGATGCCGGTCTGCAGCGGCTGGTGCACCGGCTGGCGCTGGACGACGGTGGGCGCCTGCAGCTCCAGGATGCGGCGCCCCTCGGCGACGATGTCGCCCTTGCCGTCCAGCGGCTGGCCGAGCGGGTCCACGACCCGGCCGAGGAAGCCGTCGCCGACGGGCACCGACAGCACCTCGCCGGTGCGCCGCACCGCCTGGCCCTCCTCGATGCCGGCCGGGTCGCCGAGGATCACGACGCCGACCTCGCGGGTGTCGAGGTTCAGGGCCAGGCCCAGCACCCCGCCCTCGAACTCGAGCAGCTCGTTGGCCATCGTGGAGTACAGGCCCTCGACGCGGGCGATGCCGTCGCCGACCTCGACGACGGTGCCGACCTCCTCGCGGGTGGTCTCGGCGCTGTACGACGTGACGTACTGCTCGATCGCGGACCGGACGTCCTCCGGGCGGATGCTGAGCTCCGTCATCTGCGGTTCCCTGCTCTCTGAGTCAACGGGTGGGGCGGAAGAAGGGGGACTACTGGCCCGCGAGGCTGCGGCGGACGTTGTTGAGGTTGCGCTGCACCGTGCCGTCGATGACCTCGTCGCCGACGCGCACCTCGATGCCGCCGAGGACCTTCGGGTCCACGTCTACCTGGAGCTGCACCTGGCGGCCGTAGATCCGGGTGAGCGCGTCGACCAGGCGGCCCTCCTGGTCGGCGTCCAGCGGCCGGGCCACGCGCACCTGCGCGGTGTAGCGCTGCCGCCGGGTGGCGGCCAGCTCGACCAGGTCGTCGAGCGCGGTCTCGAGCGAGCGCCCGCGCGAGCGGGTCACCGCGATCTCGACCAGCCGCAGCGTCGCCGGGCGGGCTTTGCCGCCGAGCAGCTGGCGCAGCAGGGCCAGCTTGCGGTCGTCGGGCAGACCGGGGTCGGTCAGCCCGGCGCGCAGGGCCGGTTCGCGCTCGAGCAGCCGGGCGAAGCGGAACAGCTCGTCCTCGACGTCGTCGAGTGAGCCCTCCCCCTCGGCGGCGTTGAGCGCGGCCGTTGCGGCCAGCCGCTCCACGGCCTCGCGCAGGTCCTCGGCGGAGGACCAGCGCTCGCCGACCAGGTCGCGCAGCACCGACAGCGGCAGCGGCGCGAGCTGGGCCCCGAACAGGTTGTCGACCAGACCGCGCCGGGCGTCCGGCGAGGACGCCGGATCGGTCAGCGCCCGCCGCAGCGACGGCTCCCGGTTGAGCAAGGCGGCGACGGAGTACAGCCCCTCGCTCACCTCGCCCGAGCCGGCGCTGTCGGGCAGCGAGCCGATGCTCTCCTCGAAGCGCGCAAGCGCGCCCTTGAGGGCGTCGCGGCTGGCCCCCTGCATCAGCGGACCGCCACGGGGTCGGTCGCGGAACCGGCAGGGGCGTCCTCGAGGCCCTCGAGGAAGCGCTCGACGGTGCGGCGCTGGCGCGCCTCGTCCTCGAGCGACTCGCCGACGATGCGGCTGGCGAGCTGGACGGCCAGGCCGCCGACCTCGCGCCGCAGCTCGGTGACGACCTGCTGGCGCTCGCTGGCGATCTGAGCCGTGGCCGCCTCGGTGATGCGGCCGGCCTCGGTCCGCGCCTCGCCGCGGGCCTCCTCGACGATCTGCGCGCGCTGGGCCTGCGCCTCGGTCCGGATGCGACCGGCCTCGGTACGGGCCTCGGCCAGCTGCTCGCGGTACTGCGCGAGCAGCTGCTGCGCCTCGTCGCGGTCGCGCTCGGCCTGGGCGAGCTTTCCCTCGATGCCCGCGGTGCGCTCGTCGAGGGCCTTCTTGGCGGTGGGCAGCACGTACTTGATCATGAAGCCCGCGAAGACCGCGAAGCAGATCGTGCCCCAGAACAGCTCGTTGGCGTTCGGGATCAGCGGGTTCTTGGCCTCGCCCCCCTCGACAGCGAGGAGCAGGCCGGTGACGGCCGACATCACTGGAAGATGAAGCCGGCGACCAGGCCGATGAGGGCCAGCGCCTCGACGAACGCGATGCCGAGGAACATGTTGGTGCGCAGCACGCCGGTGGCCTCAGGCTGGCGGGCAATGCCCTCCAGAGCCTTGCCGACCAGGATGCCGATGCCGATGCCGGGGCCGATCGCCGCGAGGCCGTAGCCGACAGAGTTGATGTTGCCGCTGATCTCGGCGAGGACGATGGGGTCCACTTGCTTGCTCCCTTGTTGGTACGCGGGCGGACTGCCCGACCGCGGTGGGTCTGGTGCGGGTCGAACTGCCTAGTGCTCCGGCTCGAGCGAGCCGGCCAGGTAGACCGCGGTGAGGAGGGTGAAGATGTAGGCCTGCAGGGCCGAGACCAGCACCTCGAAGAAGGTGAAGACGATCGCCCCGAGGAACGAGCCGAGGCCGAAGAACGCCGTCCACCAGCGCCCGTCCTGGTAGCCCAGGAACAGGTAGGTGCTGGCGCTGAAGAACAGCCCCAGGATCAGGTGGCCGGCGATCATGTTGGCGAGCAGGCGGATGAACAGCGTCACCGGCCGCAGGATGAAGGTCGACACCAGCTCGATCGGCGTCACCAGCAGGTAGATCGGCGTGGGGATGCCCGGCGGGAACAGCGAGCCCTTGATGTAGGGGCCGAGGCCCTGCGACTTCGCGCCCTGGTAGTTGTAGATGCCCCACGTGATCACGGCGAGTATCAGAGGCAGGGCCGCAAGGCCGTTGACCGGTAGGTTCAGGCCCGGGATCACCGCCGTGATGTTCATCGCGAAGATGAAGAAGAACAGCGCCGTCAGGTACGGCGCGAAGCGGCGGCCGTGCTCCTTGCCGATGACCTCGTCGGCGATCTGGGTCCGGACGAACTCGGTGCCGGTCTCCAGGACGTTCTGCAGCCCGCGCGGGACGACCTGCGCGCGCCGGAAACCCAGGCCGAAGACCAGGCACAGCACGCCGGTCATCAGCAGCATCATCAGGACGATGCGGTTGACGGCGAAGATGCCGGACCCGAACAGCGGGTCGTAGAAGAACTCCTCGATGCTCGGGGGCACGTAGCCGCCCGGCGGCGTCGAGACGGAGGCGAGGACGACCGTCTCCTCGTGGAGCACGGTGCTGGCGAGCGTCATGAAGGCGCGTCGTCTCCTGTGTCTGTGCGGGCGGCGGGCGGACTGCTGTGCGACGGTCCCGTCGTCGTCTCGGGGGGCTTCGTCTTGACGTACACGATGTAGAAGGAGGTCACGAACCCGACCACGACGCCGATCGGCAGGAAGGCCGAGGTGTCTGCGAGCCGGTCGACGCCGTAGCCGATCGCGCCCCAGACCGCAGGGCCGCCGACGAGCGTCGAGATGAGTCCCCAGACCTGGCTCTCACCCTCGTGCCCGGCGCTCATCGCGAGGAGAAACGTACCAGCCGGGGCAGCAGCCGTTCCCCCGGGGTCGTCGGCTCAGCGGGGCTCGACGTAGGGGGCGCGGGTGCTGGTGACCACCCGCGCCTCGACCACGAGCGCCACCATCAGCCCGGTGATGGCGGCCAGGCCGAGCGCCCCCCGGCTGCTGCCGTCGACGTCGCGGACCACCGCCAGCACCGCGCCGACCAGGACGAGCTTGAGCAGGTAGGAGCCGAGCATCAGCCCGGCGAAGGCGGTCGCCGAGCGCCGGGCGCCCAGCTCGGCCGCGCCCCAGGTCAGCAGCAGCACGACGGCGGGCACCAGGCTGCCGAGCAAGGCGCCGACGACCCCCTCGCGCCCCTCGACCAGCAGCCCGGCCAGGACGGCCACCGGGAGGAAGGCGGCCAGGGCAAGCAGCCCGGCTCGCGCGGCCTTCACCGGCCGGTCGGCCCAACCGCTCGGCTCGCTCACGCGCCGTCCCGGCGGGCGGCGCGCAGCCGGGGGACGCTCGAGACGACGAGCGCGATCGCGGCCAGCAGGCCGAGGGTGGCGAGCACGGGCAGGGGTCCTCCGGACATCGAGACGGCGACCGCGCCGAAGCCGAGCAGCGCGGTCCAGAAGTACATGACCAGCACGGCGCGCGTGTGGCTGTGGCCGATCTCCATGAGCCGGTGGTGCAGGTGCTCCTTGTCCGGCGCGAAGGGCGAGCGTCCGGCGCGGGTGCGGCGCACGATCGCCAGCAGCAGGTCCACCACGGGCACGGCCAGCACCGCGAAGGGCAGCAGCAACGGCAGCAGCACCGGGAACGACGTCGACGCCGGTGCGCTGGCGAGGTTGGCGTAGCTGATCTGCCCGGTCAGGCTGATGACGGCCGCGGACAGCATGAGGCCGATGAGCATCGAGCCGGCGTCGCCCATGAAGACGCGCGCCGGGTTGAAGTTGTGCGGCAGGAAGCCCAGGCAGGCGCCCGCCAGCACGACGGCGATGAGGGTGGGGGCGGTGATCCGGTCCTGGGCCACTCCCCCGGTGACCCCGCCGCTGGCCACGCCGTAGGAGAACGCGAAGAAGGCCAGCGCGGCGATCGCGCCGACGCCGGCGGCCAGCCCGTCGAGGCCGTCGACGAAGTTGATGGCGTTGACGGTCAGCAGCGTGATGCCGATGGTCAGGATCACGCTCTCCGGCCCGAGCGAGATCGCCCCGACCCCGGGCAGCGTGAGGATGAGCACCTGCAGGCCGAGCAGGACCATGACGCCGGCGGCCACGACCTGGCCGGCCAGCTTGGTGAGCGCGTCGATCCCCCAGCGGTCGTCGGCCGCACCGAGCGCGACGATGATCCCGCCGGCGACGACGGTGGCCTGCACGTCGGAGTACTGGAAGACGCGCGACAGCGCGGGCAGCGACCCGGCGACGAGGAAGCCCGCGCAGACCCCGGCGTACATCGCCAGGCCGCCCAGGCGCGGCGTCGGGATGGCGTGCACGTCCCGGTCGCGCGGCTCGGCCATGGCGCCGAAGCGGAGCGCGAAGCGGCGCGCGACGGGCGTCAGCAGGTAGGTGACGGCCGCGGCGACGCACAGGACGAGCAGGTACTCCCGCACGCGCGGACGCTAGCTGGGACTGGGGTTGTCGGTCGCCGTCGCCGCGCTGGTCGGAGCAGCCTTCTCCGCGCGCCCGGATTGCGTCGCGCCGGAGGCGCGCCCATAGGCAGGGTGAGCCGTGACGAGCTCGGTCACGCCCTCGCGCACGTCAGCGGCGGCGGAGCCGTCCTCGTCGCGGACCGCCCGGCCGATGAGCGAGCCGATCTCCTTCATGTCCGTCTCGGTCATCCCCTGCGTCGTGACGCTCGGGGTGCCGACGCGCACGCCGCTGGCGATCGAGGCCGGCTGCGGGTCGTACGGGATGGCGTTCTTGTTCAGGACGATGCCGGCGCGATCGCAGCGGGCCTCGGCGTCCTTGCCGCTGACGCCGATGCCCTGCAGGTCGAGCAGGGCGAGGTGGGTGTCGGTGCCGCCGGTGACCGGGCGCATGCCCTCGGCCGCGAGCGCCTCGGCGAGGGCCTGGGCGTTGGCGATGACCTGGCGCGTGTACGCCTGGTACTCCGGCGTCATGCACTCCTTGAAGTTGACCGCCTTGGCGGCCACGGCATGCATGAGCGGCCCGCCCTGCATCATCGGGAAGACGGCCTTGTCGAGCTTCGCAGCGTGCTCGGCCTTGCAGACCATTGCGCCGCCTCGCGGGCCACGCAGCACCTTGTGGGTGGTGAAGGTGACGACGTCGGCGTACGGGACCGGGCTCGGGATCGCCTTGCCGGCGACCAGGCCGATGAAGTGGGCGGCGTCGACCATGAAGACCGCGCCGACCTCGTCGGCGACCTCACGGAAGGCGGCGAAGTCGATCAGGCGCGGGATCGCCGAGCCACCCGCGATGATCATCTTGGGCTTGTGCTCGCGGGCGAGCGAGCGCATCTGGTCGTAGTCGATGTCCTCCGAGCCTTGGGCGACGCCGTAGTGCACGGCGTTGAACCACTTGCCGGAGAAGCTGACCTTCGTGCCGTGGGTGAGGTGGCCGCCGTGCGGCAGGGACATCGCCAGGACGGTGTCGCCGGGGTTTAGGAACGCCCCGTAGACCGCGAGGTTGGCGCTCGCGCCGGAGTGCGGCTGGAGGTTGGCGTGGTCGGCGCCGAACAGCTGCTTGGCACGGTCGATGCCGATCTGCTCGGCGACGTCGACGACCTCGCAGCCGCCGTAGTAGCGCTTGCCGGGGTAGCCCTCTGCGTACTTGTTCGACAGCGTGCTGCCGAGCGCGGCGAGCACCGCCGGGCTGGTGAAGTTCTCGCTCGCGATGAGCTGCAGGCCGCCGCGCAGGCGCGTCAGCTCGTCGAGCACGACGCCGGCGATCTCCGGGTCCTGCTGCTGGAGGGCGGCGAAGTCGGGTCCCCAGAACGTCATGGCGGTGCCTCTCGGTGTGGCGGGCGGCTCGATCAGGACTCTACGGCGGCGGCGATCAGGTCGAGCGGGCGCTGCAGGCTGTGCTGGACGAGCTGCGCGCAGACGGCGAAGGCGTGCTCCGGACCCTGGTAGGGGTCGGCGAGGTCATCGTCGCGCGGGGTCTCGGGCGGTACCAGCCCGCGGCGGGCGGCGGCGGCGCGGACCAGC
>JAJAYV010000077.1 GCA_026786045.1 Frankiaceae bacterium
GGCGCGCGGCCGCGGGCCCCGCGGCAGCCAGCGCTCGGCGTCCCGTCCGACGGGGCCGTACGCCCGGGCCCGCTCGGCGGCGGGCAGGTCCGGCCGCTCGGCCGACGGGGCGATGTAGCCGCGCAGGGTGACCAGGCTGGACTCGGCGTCGCCCACGACCTGCTCACCGGCGGAGACGGCCCCGGCCAGGCGGTCACGCTCGATGTCGGCCCACCACCGGTCCGCGCCGACGACGACCACGGCCAGGAGCGCGGCGGCCACGAGCAGCGCTCGCGTGCGGCGGGAGGCCGGCTGGGCGCCCCCGCTCACCACGTCCGTCATGCCCTCAGGCTGGCACGTGGCGTCCACGCAGGGAGCGATGTCGTGTTTCCTTGACATGATGTCAAGGGAACACGACACTGCTGTGCATGGGGCGGACGTCGGCGCAGGGACGCAGCAACGCCGTGCGCACCGCCCGGCAGCTCGCCGGGCTCACCCAGGCCGAGCTCGCCGCGGCCGTCGGCGTCAGCCGCCAGACGGTCGTCGCGGTCGAGGCCGGCGACTACGCGCCGTCGGTCTACCTCGCCCTGTCCCTGGCCGCCCGCCTCGCAACGACGGTCGAGGCGCTGTTCGACCCCGAGAGCACCGTGCTCGAGGCCACCCCGAGAGGAACGCGATGAGCAGCACCCGGCAGGACCCGCTCGTGCGCATGGCCCACGTCGTGGGCGACTTCGGCAACCCGTTCTACGCCGAGGAGCGCCAGCGCGACGTGTGGAACGAGGCGTCGGCCTTCGGGCTGCAGCTGGTCATCTGGTGCACGTTGGGCGTCGGCACGACCACGATCTGGATCGTCGGCGCCGCCGCGGTGCCCTACGTGACCGTGGCGCTCGTGCTGCTCGGCGCGGTCTGCGCGCTCACGGTGGCCTACGCCCAGCACCTGGGCGTCGACCTCACCGGCCGCGACCGCGTGCTGCGGTGGCGCCTGGTGCCCTACGCCGCGCTCGTCGTCGCGCTGATGGTCGGGCTGGTGCGGGCGCAGGAGGAGCGGCTGACGGCGTCGACCCTGGCAGGCATGGTGACCGGCGCAGCAGTCGTCCTGCTGGCCGCGTACGTCGTCAGCCGGCGCAGGGGCGAGCGGCCCGGGGCCCCGTGAGCGAGCTCCGCACCGCCCGCCTGCTCCTGCGGCGGTGGCGGGAGGGCGACCTGGCGCCGTTCTCGGCGCTGAACGCGGACCCGGCCGTGATGGAGCACTTCCCGTCGACGCTCACCCGCGCGCAGAGCGACGCGCACGTCGAGCGGATCGAGGCCCACTTCGACGAGCACGGCTACGGCCTGTGGGCCGTCGAGGCCGACGGCGCCTTCGTCGGCTTCACCGGACTCGCGTGGCAGGTCTACGAGGCATCCTTCACTCCGGCGCTCGAGGTCGGCTGGCGGCTGGCTCGCAGCGCCTGGGGACACGGCTGGGCGACCGAGGCGGCGACCGCGGCGCTCGCCGTGGGGCTCGACCACGTCGACAGCGTCGTGAGCACGACCGCCCTCACCAACGTGCGGTCGCAGCGGGTCATGCAGCGCCTCGGCATGCGGCGCGAGCTGGAGTTCGAGCACCCGCGCATGCCCGAGGGCTCGCCCGTACGGCCGCACGTGATCTATCGCGCTCCCTGACCCTGACCCGTCGGACGCCACTGGGCGGACAGCGCGGGGAGGTGGCGCTCAACGAGGGGGAGCACCTCCGCGACCGGGACGTCGCGGCCGAGCTCGCGGGACAGCGAGGTGACGGTGGCGTCGGCGATCCCGCACGGGACGATCCGGTCGTACGCCGTGAGGTCCGGGTCGGCGTTGAGCGCGAAGCCGTGCATGGTCACGCCGCGGGAGACGCGGATGCCGATCGCCGCGACCTTGCGCGCGCCGTCGGGCGTCCACACGCCGCTGCGCCCGTCGACCCGGTCGGTCGCCAGGCCGAGCTCGGCGCAGACGTCGATGAGCACCTGCTCGAGCCGGCGGACGTACGCCACCACGTCCACGGGGTCGGCCAGGCGCACGATCGGGTAGCCGGTGAGCTGGCCCGGCCCGTGCCAGGTGATCTTGCCGCCGCGGTCGACGTCGACGACGGGCGTGCCGTCCTGCGGGCGCTCCCACGGATCGGTGCGCTTGCCCGCGGTGTAGACCGGCGGGTGCTCGAGCAGCAGCGCGACGTCCTCGCCGCCGTCCGCGACCTCGGCGTGCACTGCCTGCTGCAGGCGCCAGGCCTGGTCGTACGGCACCTGTCCGAGCCGGCGGATCTGCACCCGGTCAGGGTACGTCGGGAGTGCCCGGCAGGACGTGGTCAGCCGATCGTCGTCCTGACGACCGGGTGCAGGTCGTCGAGGACGGCCTGCGCGGCGCGCCGGCCGGAGACCAGCGCGCCCTGGATCGACGCCGAGTCGCGGTGGTCGCCGCAGACGTAGAGCCCGCGCTCGAGCCGCACCGGCTTGCGGAGCCGGCCCATCGGGGGGTCCTGGCGCGGTAGCGCCTGCTCGACGTCGTACGTCGCGACGTGCTCCCAGTCGGCCGTCTCCACGCCGTACAGCCGTGAGAGGTGCTGCCGCACAGCGGTTTCTGGCACCCCCGCCTGCAGGGTGCTGCTGCTGACCAGGTGCCGGCCGGGGGCGTACGACGGGGCGGCGTTGGTGAGCACGACGCTGTTGCCGACCGGGCCGCTGCACTCCCCGTCGAGCACGATCGCGGGCTCGCGCACCGGCGGCTCGGGCGCCAGGTGGTAGGTCGTGGTGACGCGGTTGGTCGGCGGGACGACCAGGCCGGGCAGCAGCTCGGCGGCAGCGGGTCCGCTCGTCGCGACGACGACGGCGGCCGGTGCGTGCTGGGCGCGCAGCTGCGCCAGCGACGCGACGGGGGACCCCAGCCGCACGTCGGTCCCGCGGGCCAGCTGGGCCGGGATCGCGCCCATGCCCCCGGCGGGCACGCACTGCGTCCCGCGGGTGAAGGACCGCCAGACCAGGTCGAAGAAGCGACTGCTCGTGGACAGCTCGGCCTCGAGGAAGACCCCCGACAGGAACGGCCGGAAGAACCGGTCGATCACTGTGTCCGACATCCCGCGGGCCCGAAGGGCGTCGTACGTCGTCGTCTCGCGGCGGGAGAGCAGCGCGTCGGGGGACCGGAGCGCGGCGGTGGCGGCCAGCGCCGCGATGCGGACCTTGTCCGGCAGCGAGCCGATGGGGGACAGCACCGTGCCGGCCGCCCAGGTCGGGACGCGCCGCGGGTCGCCGACGCGGTGCAGCCGGTCGCCGACCCGGACCAGCGCGCCGGCCGAGAAGGCCCGAAGGTCGAGCGCGTCGTGGTCGAGCACCAGCTGGGCCTCGGGGTAGCCGGTGTTGTGCACCTGGAAGCCCCGGTCGAGCAGCATCCCGTCGACCACGTCGGTGCGGACCCGGCCGCCGACGGCGTCAGCGGCCTCCAGCACGACGACCTCGAGGCCGCTGCCCTGCAGGCGCCGCGCGCACGCCAGACCGGCGAGCCCGGCTCCCACCACGACGACGTCGATCACGCGCGCAGCGTAGGTGTGGACAACCTGGCGTGCCGGGCCGCGTCTGGCAGGCTCGCCGGGTGAGCGAGGTGTGGTCCCTTCCCGGCTACGACGTCCAGGCGCTGGTGGGCTTCGGGGCGAGTGGCGAGGTGTGGCGGGCCCGCGAGCTGGCGACCGGTGAGACCGTCGCGCTCAAGCGGCTCAAGGACGGCGCCGACCCCGCCGCCGTCGAGGCGTTGCGCCGCGAGGCCGTGCTGCTGCGCACGCTCGACACGCCTTACGTCGTGCGGTTGCGCGAGGTCGTCGGCACCGGCGCCGGGGCGGTCCTCGTGCTCGACCACGCCGCCGGCGGGTCGCTCGCGACGCTGCTCGCCCGGCGCGGGGCGCTCGACCCGGGCGAGGCTGTGACGATCGGCGGCCCGCTGGCGCAGGCGCTCGCTGCCGCTCACGCCCGCGGTCTGGTCCACGGCGACGTGACGCCGTCCAACGTGCTGTTCACCGCCGACGGGATGCCGCTGCTGGCCGACCTCGGCGTCGCCCGGATCGCCGGTGACGACCGCTCGGCCGTCGACGGGACGGCGGAGTACCTCGACCCGGCGGTCGCAGAGGGCGGCGACCCCGACGCCGCGTCGGACGTGTGGGCGCTGGCTGCGCTCTGCCATCACCTGCTGGCCGGGAGCCCGCCCCACGAC
>JAJAYV010000078.1 GCA_026786045.1 Frankiaceae bacterium
CCACGGTGTCGCCCCAGCGGGCCGGCGAGGTCCACTGCAGCTCGCTGGCGACGACCGCGGTGTCGAGGTCGCGGGCGAGCAGCGTCTCGTACGGCGTGCCGAGGTGGCCCATGAGCGCGGTCATGGCCTCGTCGGCCCAGGCGAGGTAGTGGGCGTTGAAGACGACGCCCTGCTGGTCACACTCGCCGTAGCGGACCGGGCTGGACCAGACGACCGTCACGCGCGGCTCGCGCACTCCGCCGTGCACGCGTCCTCGGACAGCAGGACGCCGGTCGGCAGCTCATCGCCGGTGAACAGCTCGAGCGTCGGCCCGCCGACCAGCGCGTCGGCGGCCAGCACGATGGCGGCCGAGGTCCAGGACGACCGCTCGACCGGCCAGCGCACGTCCTCGTCGAAGACCAGCCCGGTCCAGTAGGAGCCGTCGTCCTCGCGCAGGTGCTGCACCTCCGTCAGCAGCCGTAGCGCGCGGCCGTGGTCGCCGAGCGCGGCCAGCGCAATGACGAGCTCGGCGGTCTCGGCGCCGGTCACCCACGGGCGGTCGGCGACGCAGCGGGCGCCGACGCCCGGGACGACGAACTCGGCCCACCGCTCGGCCAGCCGCTCCCGGCCGGCGTTGCCACGGACGGCCCCGCCGAGCACCGGGTAGTACCAGTCCATCGAGAAGCGGCTCTTGTCGAGGAAGACCTCGGGGTGGTGGGCGACGGCGTGCTGCAGCAGTCCGGCGGCGAGCTCCCACTCCGGCTGCGGCTCCCCCACCAGGTCGGCGAGCGCGAGGCCGCACCGGAACGCCTGGTAGGCGCTGGACGAGCCGGTGACCAGCGCATCGCGGTCGACGGTGCCCTCGGGCGAGCGGGACCAGTAGAGCTGCCCGCCCGGCGCCTGGTGGTCGAGCACGAAGTCCAGCGCACGGCGGACGTGCGGCCACATCTCGTCGACCAGACTGCGGTCGCCGGTGACGGCCCACCACTGCCACACGCCGACGGCGACGTAGGCGCACTGGTTGGTGTCGACGCTCGGGTCCAGGACCTCCAGGCCCTCGTACTTCATCCGCCAGACGCCGTCGGCCTCCTGCGTGCGCCGCAGCCAGGCGTACGCCGCCCTCGCCTCGACGAGCCGGCCGCCGAGGACCAGCGCCATCGCGCACTCGACGTGGTCCCACGGGTCGGTGTGCCCGTCGGGCCAGGGCAGCGCGCCGCTGGAGTGCTGGACGGCGGCGATCGCGTCGACGGTCTGCTGCAGCTGGGCTGCGGTCAGGACGCCGGGCAGGTCACGCAGCGGCACGGGCCGGCCCATCGGTGCTCGAGGGCTTGCGCAGGTAGACCACCAGGCTCTTGCCGACCACCGGGTTGAGCAGCCGCTCAGCGACCTGGGTCAGCTTCGGCGCCTTCATCATGTCCCAGACCAGCAGGCGGTGGTAGGCCTTCACCAGCCGGTTCTCGCCGTCGTCGACGCCGACGGCGCACTTGAGCCACCAGTACGGCGCGTGCAGCGCATGGGTGTGGTGCGACCCGACCGGGTCGAGCCCGGCGCGGGTGAGCCGGCGGCGCAGCTCATCGCCGCGGTAGATGCGGACGTGACCACCCTCGGCCTCGTGGTAGGCGCTGGACAGCGCCCAGCAGACCAGCTCCGGACCCCAGCGCGGCACGGTGACGGCAATGAGCCCGCCCGGCTTGAGGACGCGGAAGAGCTCGCGCATCGCCTGGTCGTCCTTCGGCAGGTGCTCGAGCACCTCGGCGGCGATGACGCGGTCGAAGCAGTCGTCGGCGAACGGCAGGTCGTACGCCGTGCCGCGCACGGTGCGGGCCTGCGCGCCCGCGGGCACCTCGCCGGCCTCCTGCATCGCGGCGAACATGCCGGCGACGTCTTTGAGCTCGCCGGCGTCCATGTCGAACGCGGTGACGTCCGCGCCGCGCCGGTAGAGCGCGAAAGCGTGCCGCCCGCCGCCGCAGCCCATGTCCAGGACGCGGTCCCCGAGGTCGACCGGGAAGCGGTCGAAGTCGACGGTCAGCACGTGGGGCTCTCCTCGAGGTTCTGGCGGTACCAGGCAACGGTCTGCTCGGCGACGGCGCGCCAGGTGAAGCGCTCGATGACCCGCTCGCGGCCGGCGGCGCCGATGCGGGCGGCGAGCACGGGGTCGTCGAGCAGCCGGCCCACGGCGGCGGCGAGCGCCTCCGGGTCGTTCGGCGGGACATGCAGGGCGGTCTCGCCGTCGGGCCCGACGACCTCGGGCAGCGCACCGGCCGTGGTCGCGACGAGCGGTGTCGCGCAGGCCATCAGCTCGACGGCCGGGAGGCTGAAGCCCTCGTACAGGCTCGGGACGACGCCGACCTCGGCCGAGCCGAAGAGCTCGACGCGCGCCTCCTCGGTGACGCCTGCGACGAAGCGGACAGCCTCCTCGAGGCCGAGCCGCTCGATCGCCTGCAGCGCCGTGCCGCCGACCTTGGGACGACCGACCACGCCGAGCTCGACGTCGCGCTCGGTGCGCAGCTTGGCGACCGCCTCCAGCAGCGGGGCCAGGCCCTTGAGCGGCACGTCGGCGCTGGCCGTGGCGACGATGCGGCCGGGCACCCGCGGCGCCGGCGAAGGTCGGAAGACGCTGGTGTCGACGCCGGCCGGCACCACCGTCAGCC
>JAJAYV010000079.1 GCA_026786045.1 Frankiaceae bacterium
GGTGCGGGCGTCGCCGGCCAGCTCCGCGACGCGGGCCGCGACGGGCTCGACCTCCATGCCGAGCCAGCCCGCGAGGCGCCGGGCGTACTCCGGCCGCAGGGCGCGGTCCTTGACCTTGGCGACCAACGGGGCGGCCTTCTGCATCGCCCCGACCCGGCCCTCGGCGGTCTCGAGGTCGTAGTCGGCGAGCACCGAGCGGATCGCGAACTCCACCAGCGGCACCCGCGCGGCGATGGTGTCGCGGACCGCGACGTCGCCGCGGGCCAGCCGCAGCTCGCAGGGGTCCATCCCGTCGGGGCTGACGGCGATGAAGGTCTGCGCGACGAAGCGCTGCTCCTCGCCGAACGCCTTGAGCGCGGCCTTCTGGCCGGCGGCGTCGCCGTCGAAGGTGAAGACCACCTCGCCGCGCATCTCGTCCTGGTCCATGAGCAGCCGGCGGATAAGGCCGATGTGGTCGGCGCCGAAGGCGGTGCCGCAGGTCGCGATCGCGGTCGGGATGCCGGCCAGGTGGCAGGCCATGACGTCGGTGTACCCCTCGACGACGACCGCCTGCCGACGCTTGGCGATCTCCTTCTTGGCGACGTCGAGGCCGTAGAGCACAGCGGACTTCTTGTAGATCGGCGTCTCGGAGGTGTTGAGGTACTTGGGCCCGTTGTCGTCGTCGAAGAGCTTGCGGGCGCCGAAGCCGACGACGTCGCCGGCCAGGTCGCGGATCGGCCAGACCAGCCGGCCGCGGAAGCGGTCGATCGGGCCGCGCCGGCCCTCCGACGCCAGGCCGCCCAGGACCATCTCCTCCTGGCTGAAGCCCTTGCTGCGCAGGTGCTTGACCAGGTTGTCCCAGCCCTGGGGGGCATAGCCCACGCCGTACGTCGCGGCCGCGGCCTGGTCGAAGCCGCGCTCGGCGAGGAACTGCCGCCCGGTGACGGCCTCGGCCGAGCCGAGCTGCTCGGCGTAGAAGGCGGCGGCCAGCTTGTGGGCCTCGACCAGCCGGGTGCGCTGGGAGGCCTGCCGGCCCGCGGCGGCGGTGCCCTGCTCGTAGTTGAGGGTCACGCCGTAGCGCTGCGCGAGCCGCTCGACGGTCTCGACGAAGGACAGGTGCTCGGTCCCGCGGACGAAGCTGATGACGTCACCGGACTCGCCGCAGCCGAAGCACATGTAGTAGCCGAGCGCGGGGTTGACGTTGAAGGACGGCGTCTTCTCGTCGTGGAAGGGGCACAGCCCCTTGAGCCGGCCGCCGCCGGCGGGCCGCAGCTGGACCGACTCACCGATCACGTCGGCGATCGGGGCCCGCTCGCGCAGCAGGACCACGTCCTCGTCGCGGATGCGGCCAGCCACGTGTGCTCCTGTCTGCTCGGACGGCCGAGGGACAGGCCGACCGGGGGCCAGTCTAGGTCCGGGGGGCCGGTCTGGGGGCCGTGTTCCCGCGTGCCTGTGCGTGCAGCGCTGCAGCCGCCCCGTCGGTGAGCGAGGCGACCTGGTCGACGACGGCCCGTAGCCGCCCCCGGTCATCTGCGGCGGCGCGCCAGGCGGCCGCGTGGGCGGGCTCCAACGCCTCGGGTGCCTGCTCGGCGAGCAGCCCGACCAGCTCGCCGACGACCTCCCGCTCCCGCCGCTGGGCGGCCTGCACCCCGGGCCGCTGCATGACGTAGAGCGCCGTGACCGCCTTGAGCAGCGCGCACTCGGCCCGGGTCTGGGCCGGGACGACGAGGTCGGCGTCGTAGCGCGTGAGCGGCCCGTCGCCGTGGACCGCCCGGGTGGCGTCCTCGACGGTGGTGCAGAAGCGGCCGATCAGCGTGCTGGTCAGGTCCTTGAGCGCGACGGCCGAGCCGGCGGTGCCGTCGTAGGAGCGCGGCCACACGGGCTCGTCGAGCATCGACGTGAGGACCTCCTCGAGCTCGAAGGAGCCGGCGTCGGAGTAGTGCACGGCGGCGAGCTCGGCCAGCCCCGCCCGCTCGCCAGGCGCGCGCAGTCGGGCCAGGTCGACCAGCCCGGTGACGATGCCGTCCTCGAGGTCGTGCACCGAGTAGGCGACGTCGTCGGCCCAGTCCATGACCTGCGCCTCGAACGCCTGCCGCTCCCCCGGCGCGCCCTCGCGCAGCCACACGAAGACCGCAAGGTCGTCGTCGTACGCCCCGAACTTGCGCTCGCCGTCGCGGCGCAGCCAGGGGTACTTGGTCGCGGCGTCGAGCGCGGCGCGGGTGAGGTTGAGCCCGGCCCCCTCGACCTTGACCTCCAGCCGGGTCAGCACCCGCAGCGACTGCGCGTTGCCTTCGAAGCCGCCGCACGCCGCCGCCGCCTCGTCCAGCGCCGTCTCGCCGTTGTGGCCGTACGGCGGGTGGCCGAGGTCGTGCGCCAGGCAGGCGGCGTCGACCAGGTCGGGGTCGCAGCCCAGCGCGGCACCGAGCTCGCGGCCGACCTGCGCGCACTCCAGCGAGTGGGTCAGCCGGGTGCGCGGGACGGCGATGCCCGGGCCGCCCGGCTCGACGACCTGGGTCTTGCCGGCCAGCCGGCGCAGCGCCCCCGAGTGCAGGACCCGGGCCCGGTCCCGCTGGAAGGCGGTCCGACCGGGGCGCTGGCCGTCCTCGGCGACGAGCCGGGCCCGCGCGTGCTCGTCGTACGTCATTCCCCGCAGACTAGGTCCGGGTGGGTCGGTCCCGGTTCGACCTGGTGACGGCCTTCCACCTGGCCCGCTCCTCGGCCCGCAGCCGGTGGTCGGTGCGGCGGGCTTGGAAGGCGAGCTCGCGCTGGAGCTTGCGCCAGGAGGCGATCCGGTCGGCGGTGAGATCGCCGACCTCCAGGCTGGCCTGCACCGCGCAGCCCGGCTCGCCGACGTGGGCGCAGTCGGCGAAGCGGCAGGCCGCGGCCAGCTCCTCCACGTCGGAGAAGGCGAGCGCGAGCCCCTCCTGCGAGCCGGCCAACGCGACGCCACGCAACCCCGGGGTGTCGATGACGACCGCGCCGGACGGCAGCACGACCAGCTCGCGGTGGGTGGTCGTGTGCCGGCCCTTGCCGTCGACGTGCCGGACGTCGCCGGTCGGCATGACCTCACCGCCGGCGAGTGCGTTGACGACGGTGGACTTCCCGACGCCGGAGGCGCCGAGCAGCACCAGCGTCGTGCCCGGTGGGCTGTACGCCGCCAGCGCGGCGACGTCGCCGTCCGCGGCGCGCACGACGACGACGGCGACCCCCGGCGCGTGCGGCGCGAGGTCGCGGGCTGGCCTCCGGGTCGGGGTGCAGGTCGGCCTTGGTGACCAC
>JAJAYV010000080.1 GCA_026786045.1 Frankiaceae bacterium
CCGTTGCTCGGTGCCGACGCGGGCGGGGTCCTGGTCCGCGCGCAGCGGCTGCTGTCGCCCCCTCCGCCGCTCCGGGTCGGCGGCCGGGCGCTCGTGCTCGCCGCGGTCGTCGCCGTGCTGTCGCTCGCACCCCTCGGGCTGCTGCTGCCGGTGCTGGCGCAGAGGTGAGCCTCACCTCGCCCGGAAGGGTTGGTCCACTGCCCTGAGCGGTAGCAGTAGCGACATGGCTGAGACCACGGTCCCCGGCGCCCTCGCTCCGTTGACGCCCGCGGCGGTGAGCCGGCTGCAGGCCCACCTGGACGGCCCGTCGTCGGAGGTGCGGCAGCAGACCCGCGACGCCCTGTGCGCGCTAGGGCTGGAGAAGGCCGACGGCCTGGACCGCGAGGAGTACCGCGACCAGGTGCTGCTGTGGCTGCGCGAGCTCGCCGGCGGCGGCGCCGGTGCCCGCTCCTTCCCGCCGGAGCTGGGCGGCAACGACGACCCGGCCGGCGCCATCGCCAGCTTCCAGACGCTCGCCCACGGCGACCTCAGCCTGCTCGTGAAGGTCGGGGTGCAGTTCGGCCTGTTCGGCGGCGCCGTCCACCGGCTCGGCACCGAGCGGCACCACCAGGCCTATCTTCCGGGCGTCGCGTCGGTCGACCTGCCCGGCTGCTTCGCGATGAGCGAGAGCGGCCACGGCTCCGACGTCCGGAGCCTCCGCACCATCGCGCGCTATGACGAGGCCGCGCAGGAGTTCGTCCTGCACACCCCCGACGACGACGCGCGCAAGGACTGGATCGGCAACGCCGCGCGGCACGGCCGCGTCGCCGCCGTCTTCGCCCAGCTCGACGTGGCCGGCAAGGCCCGGGGCGTGCACGCCTTCGTCGTGCCGCTGCGCGACGAGGACGGTGAGCTGTGCGACGGCGTCGAGATCGAGGACTGCGGCGACAAGATGGGTCTGCAGGGCGTCGACAACGGCCGCATCCGCCTCTCCGCCGTGCGCGTCCCGCGGGAGGCGCTGCTCGACCGCTACGGCACCGTGACCGACGACGGCCGGTACGAGAGCTCGATCTCCTCCCCTGGTGCACGCTTCTTCACGATGATCGGCGCCCTCGTGCAGGGCCGCATCTGCATCGGCAGCGCCGGGCTCGCCGTCGCGCGCAACGCGCTGACGATAGCGGTGCGCTGGGGCGAGCGCCGGCGGCAGTTCGGGACCGGGCTCGACATGGACACCCCGCTCATGGACTACCTCACCCACCAGCGCCGGCTCATCCCGCCGATCGCCGAGTCCTACGCGCTGCAAGCCGCTTTCGACCACCTGACCACCCAGTACGTCGAGGTGCTCGCGGAGCCGGGTGGGCAGAAGCAGCGCGAGGTCGAGGCGCTCGCCGCCGGTCTCAAGGCCGTCGGCACCTGGCACATGACGCGCACGCTGCAGGACGCGCGCGAGTGCTGCGGCGGCAAGGGCTACCTCGCCGAGAACCGCTTCGGGTCGCTGCGCGCCGACTCCGACGTCTTCACGACGTTCGAGGGCGACAACACCGTGCTGCTCCAGCTGGTCGCCAAGACCATGCTGTCGGACTACTCCTCGCAGTTCGAGGACCTCGACGCCGTCGGCATGGCCAAGCACCTGACGACCCGGTCGGTGACGCGGTTCCTCTCCGACGCCGGTCCACTCGGCCGCTTCACCCGCGACGACGCCGAGCTGCGCAACGCGTCCTGGCAGGCCGGGATGCTGCGCTCGCGCGAGGAGCGGCTCGTCGACTCGCTCGCCCGACGGCTCCGCCGGCTGGTCAAGGACGAGCACATGGACCCGCTGCGCGCCCTGTCGCACTGCCAGGACCACGCGCTCAAGACCGCCGTCGCCCAGATCGAGCGCCTCGCGCACGAGCGCCTCACGCTGTCGATCGCCGACGTCGAGGACGCCGAGAGCAAGCAGGCGCTCGAGCACCTGCGCGACCTCTACGCGCTGACCGTCATGGAGCGCGACCGCGGCTGGTGGCTCGAGCACGGCTTCATGACCGGCGACACCGGCAAGGCGGTGCAGCGCGAGGTCAACGTGCTGTGCGGCCAGTTGCGCCCGTCGGCGCTCGGCTTGGTCGAGTCCTTCGGCATCCCGGACGCCCTGCTGCGCGCGCCCATCGCCGTGGCCGAGCAGCGCAGCGGCGCCGGGACCGACTAGCCCCCGGCGCCGCCGCGGACGAGCTAGGCCGGCTGCTGGGCCGACAGGCGCGGGTAGTCGGTGTACCCCTCGCCGTCGCCGCCGTAGAACAGCGACGTGCGCTGCTCGTTCAGCGGCGCGCCCACACGCAACCGCTCGACCAGGTCGGGGTTGGCCAGGAAGTCCCGGCCGATCGCGAACAGGTCGCCCGCGCCGCTGTCGACGACCTCCTGAGCGGTCGGCAGGTCCGACGCGCCGACGAAGCCGGTGGAGCGGATCACGGTGCCGGGGAAGAGCTTGCGCAGCGCGTCGGCGTACGACGTGCCAGGGTCCTCGGCGACGTGCAGGTAGGCCAGCCCCAGCGGGGCCAGGCCGGTGACGAGCGCCTCGTACGTCGCCTCGACCTCGGTCTCGGCGATGTCGTTGAAGCCGTGGCCGGGTGAGACGCGGATGCTCACGCGCCCGGCGCCGATCGCCGCGGCGACGGCGGTGGCCACCTCGACGACGAAGCGCGCCCGGGCCTCCGGCGAGCCGCCGTAGGCGTCGGTGCGCACGTTGGCGCCGTCGGCCAGGAACTGGTGCAGCAGGTAGCCGTTGGCGGCGTGCAGCTCGACGCCGTCCAGGCCCGCGTCGACAGCGCGGCGGGACGACTGCACGAAGTCCTCGACGACGCCGGGCAGCTCGTCGGTGGAGAGCTCGCGCGGCTCCACCATGTCCTGCATGCCCTCGGGCGTGAAGACCTGGCCGGCCGGCGCGATCGGCGACGGCGCGACCGGCTGCAGGCCGGTGATAGACGGGTGGCCGATCCGACCGGTGTGCATGAGCTGCACGAAGATCGCGCCGCCCTGCTCGTGCACGGCGTCGGCGACCAAGCGCCAGCCGGCGACCTGGGCATCGGTGTGCAGCCCGGGGGTGTTCGGGTAGCCCTGGCCGACGGCGGCCGGCTGGGTGCCCTCGGTGATGATGAGGCCGGCGCCGGCACGCTGGGCGTAGTACTCGGCGTTCAGCGCCGTGGGGGCTGTGCCCTCAGCGGCGCGGTTGCGCGTCATCGGCGCCATCACGAAGCGGTTCTTCAGGGAGAGCGCGCCAAGCGGGTACGGCGCGAACAGGTCCGTGGTCATGGGGTGCCTCTCGTCGGTTGCGTGTGCAACAATCAAGGCGCCCTGGTCCGCCATGCTTCCCGCTCGTCCGTACGGCAGGCGGTCAGCCGACCTCTTCGGGTCGCAGCGCGCCGTACTGCGACCACGATCCCGGGTACAGCCGGCCGGGGCCGAGTCCCAGCTGCTCCAGCACCAGCAGGGTGTGGCAGGCCGTGATGCCGGAGCCGCAGTAGGCCACGACGGCCGCGCCCGGGACGACGCCGGCATCGGCGAAGCGCTGCGCGAGCACCTCCTCCGGCAGCAGTCTGCCGTCGCCGTGAAGGTTCTCGCGGGCGGGTAGCGGCAACGCACCAGGCACGTGCCCGGGGCGTGGGTCCAGCGGGTCGGGAGCGCCGAGGAAGCGCTCGCGCGGACGGGCGTCGAGGATCACGTCGGCGCCGTCCGGGCCGTTGAGCAAGTCGGACAGTCGGTCGACCGGCCACGGCCGAGGGGTGAGCACGGTCGGGGCATCCGGCCCAGCCTCCGCAGTCGGAGGCGGCCCGCCGTCCAGCAGCGCGGCGGGCACGCCCACCGCCCGCAGCATCCACACCAGCCGTGCGGCGAAGACCCCGCCGGCGACGTCGTACGCCACGACCGTGCTGTCGTCACCGATGCCCACGCCGGACAGGCCGGCGGCGAACACCGCCGGGTCCGGCAGCGGGTGCCGGCCGGTCTCGGCGGAGGACGGACCGGACAGCACACCCTCCAGCTCGACCGCCACCGCCCCGGGCACCGGCTCCGGGTCCTCCGGACCGCGGCGGACGAGGGCGACGACCACCGAGTCGCGATGTTCCGCGAGCCACCGGGCGGTCACGAACGGCGGCAGCACGTCAGCTGCTCGGGGTGATCACGTCGGCGCTCATGATCCCTACTGTGCCAGGAGCAGCGAGATCGGGGCGGCGGCCGAGCACCCAGAAGGCGACTGCGGCGGCGGAGCCGACGTTGAGCGAGTCGACGCCGCCGGACATCGGGATGCGCACCCGCTCGTCGCTGGCGGCCATGACCTCCTCGGTCAGCCCCGGCCCCTCGGCGCCGAAGACGAGGGCGATCCTCTGGTCCGGCCCGACCTCCAGCTCCCCGAGGTCGGTGGCCCCGGCATCGGGCGTCAGCGCCAGGACCCGGAAGCCCGCGGCGCGCACCTCGTCGATGCCCTCGGGCCAGCGCTCGAGGTAGGCGTACGGGACCGAGAACACTTGTCCCATAGACACTCTCACCGTGCGTCGGTAAAGGGGGTCACACGAGTTCGGGCTGAGCAGCACCGCGTCCATGCCGAGAGCCGCGGCGCTGCGGAAGACCGCGCCGAGGTTGGTGTGGTTCGTCACCGCCTCCATGACGACCACCCGACGCGCCTGCGCGAGGACGTCCGCCGCCGAGCGCAGCGGCAGCCGGCCGAAGGAGGCGAGCGCGCCGCGGTGCACGTGGAAGCCGGTGACGGCCTGCAGCACGTCGTACGACGCGACGTAGACCGGGCAGTCCAGCGCCTCGACGGCGGGCATGAGGTCGGCCAGGCGCGCCGGCGAGACGAGCAGCGAGCGCGGCGGGTAGCCGGCGGCGGCGGTGCGGGCGATGACCTTCTCGCCCTCGGCGATGAAGAAGCCGGCGCCTGGCTCGTGCTTCATCCGGCGCGCGCCGTCGGTCAGCCCCACGTAGTCGGCGACGCGCGGGTCGTCCGGCGCCTCGACCGCCTGCGGATCAGCCACGCGGTCGGGCGCGGTCGTACTGCGGCGGCCAGGCGACGTCGTCGCCGAGCTCGATCGCGGCGTGCAGCGGCCAGTGCGGGTCGCGCAGCAGCTCGCGGGCCAGCAGCACCACGTCGGCGTGGCCCTCGGCGAGCACCTGCTCGGCCTGCCGGGCGTCGGTGATCAGGCCGACCGCGCCGGTCGGCACCCCGGCGCCGCTCCGGACCGCCGAGGCGAACGGGACCTGGTAGCCGGGGCCGACCGGGATCGGCGTGAGCACGTTGCCGCCGGAGGAGCAGTCGATCAGGTCGACGCCGCGCGCGGCGGCCTCCTTCGCCAGCACGACGGAGTCCTCGGGGGTCCAGCCGCCCTCGGTCCAGTCACTCGCCGAGATGCGCAGCAGCAGCGGCTTGTCGTCGGGCCAAGCGGCGCGGACGTCCTCGAGGACCTCGAGCAGCAGCCGCATCCGGCCGGCCAGGTCGCCGCCGTAGCCGTCGGTCCGGTCGTTGGACAGCGGTGAGAGGAACTCGTGCAGCAGGTAGCCGTGCGCGGCGTGCACCTCGACC
The DNA here is from genome assembly GCA_026786045.1 of Frankiaceae bacterium. Lineage (GTDB taxonomy): Bacteria > Actinomycetota > Actinomycetes > Mycobacteriales > SCTD01 > SCTD01. The sequence goes on from JAJAYV010000080.1 coordinate 5,525, forward strand.
ACGTCGAAGCCGGCGGCGAGGGCGCGCCGGGTGGCGGAGACGAAGTCCGCACGCACCTTGGCGAGGCCGTCGAGGTCCAGGGCCACGGGGTCGGCCAGGCCGGGGAAGGGCTCGTCGGTCGGGCCGACCGGCACCCAGCCGCCCTCCTCCTCAGGCACCGCGCCCTTGCCGCCCCACGGCCGGCGGGTGCTGCCCTTGCGGCCGGCGTGCGCGAGCTGGATCCCGGCCAGCGCGCCCTGCGCCTGCACGAAAGAGGCGATCCGCGCCCACGCCTCCGCCTGCGCGTCGTTCCAGATGCCGACGTCCTGCGGGCTGATCCGCCCCTCCGGACTGACGGCGGTGGCCTCGGTGATGACGACGCCCGCCCCGCCGACCGCCCGTGCGCCGAGGTGGATCAGGTGCCAGTCCTCCGGCATCCCGTCCGTCGCGGAGTACTGGCACATGGGGGCGACCCACACCCGGTTGCGGGCGGTGGCCCCGCGCAGGGTGATCGGCTCGAACAGTCGGCTCATGCGACGAGCAACACACAGGCGGTCACCGGGGTTCCCACCCGGGGCCGCCGGTAGGCTGTCGCTGACTGCTGCTCACTTCCGGAGGACACCATGGCCGACCTCGGCAACACGTCTAAGGCCGACACGGCCCAAAAGCACGCCGTGCAGTCCTGGCTGACCGTGCTGGTGCTGATCGTGTCGAGCATCGTCCTGGGGGTCGCCTTCGTGGCCCAGTCGATCCTGCTCGGCGTCGTGGGGGCCGTCATCGGCGTCGTCGGCGTGATCATGCTGGTGGTCTACAAGGTGATGGACGACGCGCACTAGCGCCGTGACCACGCCAGAGAGCCGCGCCGCCACGTCCGCGGCGGTCGGGGCGCTCACCGACTTCCTCGTCGAGATGGAGGCCGGCTCCCCCCGGTCGGTCGGGCACTACCTGCAGCAGCTCGTCGACGAGGACGGCGTCGGCGCGCTCGCGCAGGGCTACTACGGGCTGCTCAACCTGTCGGCGCTCCTGCTCCCGATGGCCGCCGCCCACGAAGGCCTGCAGCCGCGCGAGCTGCTCAGCCAGATCGCGCTTGTCGTGGCCCGCGACCCCGACGCCCGCTAGCGGACCGTCTGCTCCAGCAGCCAGTCGCGGCGCGCCTCGAGCACCTCGACCGGTGCCGCCGCCGACGGCGGACCGGGCACCGCCTTGCGCACCCGGCCGGGCACGACGCCGTGCGGGGCGCCGGTCCGGGCCACGAGCTGGCCGACCAGCGAGTTGATCTCGCGCCTTAGGTCGCCGGCCGCGCGCCAGGAGCGGGCGTCGGCGTCGTCGAGCGCGATCTCCCCCGGCGCGTCCTGCTCGCGGGTGGACGACGCCCGCTTGCGGTGCTCGGTGTCGCGCCGGGCCAGCAGCGCGGCGGTCTGCTCCGCCGACAGCAGCCCCGGCAGGCCGAGGAACTCCTCGTCCTCGCCGGTGAGCTCGAGCGAGGCCACCACCGCCCGCCCGCCGTGCAGCACGTGGGCGAACTCCGCCTCCGCGCCCAGCGCCTTCCACCCGTCGAGCCCCGGCTCGTCGGAGGCCTCGGCCGGCGGCAGCGGGTCGTACAGCTCGTCGCCCGGCGCGGACGGCGGCGGCAGGACGTGGTTGCGGTCGGTCTCCATCTCGGCCGCGAGCGCCAGCAGGGGTCGCACCGCCGGCAGGAAGACCGTGGCGGACTCCCCCGGCCGGCGGTTGCGGACCACGCGCCCGACGGCCTGGGCGAAGAACAGCGGGGTGCGGTACGACGTCATCCAGGCCAGGCAGGCCGCGCGCGGCACGTCGACGCCCTCGGAGATCATGCGGACGCAGACGGCGTAGCGCTCGTTGCCGTCGGTGAACCGGCTGATCTTGGACGACGCCTTGGGGTCGTCGGACAGGATCAGCGCCGGCTTGTGCCCGGTCACCCGCTTGACGATCGCGGCGTAGGCGCGGGCGTCCTCCTGGTCGCTGGCCAGGACCAGGCCGGCGGCGTCGGGCATCCCGGCCTCGCGCAGGTGCGTGAGCCGTTCGTCCATCGCGGCGATGACGTGGGGCACCCACTCGCCGCCCGGGTCGAGCGCGGTCCGCCACGCGGTCGCCTCGACGGCCTTGGTCGACTCCCCGGTCAGCGACGCGCTGATGACCTCGCCGGCGCTGTTGCGCCAGCGCGAGACGCCGGTGTAGGCGGCGAAGACGACGGGCCGGACGACGCCGTCGCGCAACGCCTCGCGGTAGCCGTAGCCGTAGTCGGCGGTGCTCGCCAGGCCGCCGTCGCCGTCCGGCTCGTAGCGGACGAACGGGATCCGCTCGTCGGGCCGGGTGCGGAACGGCGTGCCGGTCAGGCAGACCCGCCGCTTGGCGCCGTCGAAGGCGTGGGCGACCGCCTCGCCCCAGGACAGCCCGTCGCCGGCGTGGTGCACCTCGTCGAGCACGACCAGCGTGCGCTTGGCACGGGTGCGCGCCTCGTGGATCGCCGGGCGCGCGGCGACCTGGGCGTACGTGGTGACGTAGCCCTGCAGGTCGGGCCGGACCGGGCCCACGTCGTTGGGCAGCGTCGGGTCCAGGCCGATGCCGATGGAGATCGCCGCCTCGGCCCACTGGGTCCGCAGGTGGTCGGTCGGGCAGACGATGACGACCCGGTCGACCGCCCGCGACGCGAGCAGCTCACCGGCCAGCGACAGCGCGAAGGCGGTCTTGCCGGCGCCGGGCGTCGCGGTGACCAGGAAGTCGATCGCCCCGGCGTCGCGGTAGGCCTGCAGGGCCTCGCGCTGCCAGGCGCGCAGCGGCCGGCCGGAGGGGGCCGGCGAGCTGGTCAGGGGTGCGGTCACGGAGCTCTCTGTCAGGTCGTACGAGGGGGTCGTCCAGGGCTCCGGGCCAGGCTAGGCGAGGGCCGAGGACACCGGCTCCGACGGCGCCGTGACGAAGTCGATGAGCATCTCGACCGAGCGCAGCAGCGGGACCTCGAGGTCGGCGTAGGAGTCGACCGCGGCCAGCACCCGCTTCCAGCCCTCCCAGGGCTCGCCCCACCCGAGGGCCGCGCAGACGCCCTCCTTCCAGGGCTGCCCCTTGGGCACGACCGGCCAGGCCGCGATGCCCACCGCCACGGGCTTCACGGCCTGCCAGACGTCGACGTACGGGTGCCCGGTGACCAGGACGTGCGGCGAGGTGACCTGCGCGACGACCCGGCTCTCCTTGGTGCCGGCGACCAGGTGGTCGACGAGCACGCCCAGGCGGCGGGAGGGCCCGGGCGCAAAGGTGCGCACCAGCGCCGGCAGATCATCCACTCCGTCGAGCGGCTCGACGACGACGCCCTCGACCCGCAGGTCGTGGCCCCACACCCGCTCGACCAGCTCCGCGTCGTGCTTGCCCTCGACCCAGATCCGGCTCGCCTTCGCGACCTGCGCCCGCAGGCCCTGGACGGCGACCGAGCCCGAGGCCGTACGACGAGGGGCCGACGGCGCGGCGGCCAGCGGACGGGTGAGCGTCACGGCGACGCCCTCGAGCAGGAAGCCGGCCGGGTCGAGCGGGAAGACCCGCACCTTGCCGTGCCGGTCCTCCAGCGAGACCCGCTCCTTGTCGCACTCCACGACCGCGCCGCAGAAGCCGGTGCCGACCTCCTCGACGACCAGCCCCGGGTCGGCCGCGGCCGTCTCGACGACCCGCCGCGGGGGCCGGGCCGTCACGAGGGAGGCGTCGTACTGGCGGCTGCGCATCCGACGACGGTAGGCCGTGGACCGCCGCCCGCCGTCTAGGCTCGCGAAGCGTGTCGACCGCCGCCGGGACCCCGCCGCGCAGTGCGCTGCTGGCCGCCTGGGGCAGCGCCTGGCTGGCCGGGGAGACCGGCCTGCCGGAGCTCGTCGAGCACGTCACGGCCGACGACGACCACCACGGCGTGGTGGGCCTGGCCGTCGACGACCTGCCGCTCGAGCGGGCCGTCGCGCGGCTGCGTGCGGCCGGGGTGGTGCGGCTGCGGGTCGTGCTGCCGGCGCCCGGCGACGCGGTCGGGCTGCCCGGCCCGGGACCGTTCACGGCCGCCGCGCTCGACGCCAGCGAGGGGGTCCTCGCGCTGCGCCCTGACGGCACCGGCACCGGCCTGGTGCCGCGGCTGGTCTCGCA
>JAJAYV010000081.1 GCA_026786045.1 Frankiaceae bacterium
GCGCACCACCAGCGCAGCGACGTCTGCGCCGTCCCGGCGGCCGGGGTCGTCGCCGAGGCGATGGTCGCCCTGGTGCTGGCCGACGCCGCGTTGGAGAAGTTCGGCGGCGACTCGGTCGAGGAGAGCCGCCGCAACTTCGAGAGCTACCTCAAGAGCCTGACCATCCGATGAGGCCGGTGCTCGTCCTGGTCGGCCCCCCGGGCGCCGGCAAGTCGACCGTGGGACGGCTGCTCGCGCACCGGCTCGGCGTCCGCTTCCGCGACACCGACGCCGACATCGTCGGGCGGGCCGGCAAGCCGATCGCCGAGGTCTTCATCGACGACGGCGAGGAGCACTTCCGGGCGCTGGAGCGGGCGGCCGTGCAGAAGGCGCTCGAGGAGCACGACGGTGTCCTCAGCCTCGGCGGGGGAGCGGTCCTCGCCGAGCAGACCCGGCGGCTGCTCCATGGCCACACCGTCGCGCTGCTCGACGTCGACCTCTCGCACGCCACCAGCCGGGTCGGCCTCAACCGCGACCGGCCCGTCCTGGCGCTCAACCCGCGCGCCCAGCTCAAGGCGCTGCTGGAGCAGCGGATGCCCCTCTACCGCGAGGTTGCGAGCCTCACTGTCGACACGAGCGCCCGCACCGCCAAGCAGGTCGTCGACGTGCTCGCCGACGCACTAGCGTCGCCGGCATGACCGCCCCGACCCGCATCACCGTCCGCTGCGCGCAGCCGTACGACGTGGTGATCGGCCAGGGCCTGCTCGGCGAGCTGGCCGCGATGGTCGAGCGCAGCCAGCGGGTCGCGGTCGTGCACCCGGCCGCGCTGCGCGAGACCGCCGAGGCGATTCGCAAGGACCTCGAGTCCGCCGGGCACGAGGCGGTCGCGGTCGAGGTGCCCGACGGCGAGGGCCAGAAGGACCTCAAGGTCGCGGCCTACCTGTGGGACGTGCTCGGCCAGGTCGGCTTCACCCGCACCGATGCGATCGTCGCCGTCGGCGGGGGAGCGACCACGGATCTGGCCGGCTTCGTCGCCGCCACCTGGCTGCGCGGGGTGCCGGTCGTGCACGTCCCGACGACGTTGCTCGGCATGGTCGACGCGGCCGTCGGCGGCAAGACCGCCGTCAACACCGGCGCCGGCAAGAACCTCGTCGGCGCCTTCCACCCGCCCGCGGGCGTGCTCTGCGACCTCACCGCGCTCGAGACGCTGCCGGCGCACGACTACGTCGCCGGCCTCGCCGAGGTCGTCAAGGTCGGCTTCACCCACGACCCGCGCATCCTCGAGCTGCTCGAGGCCGACCCCAAGGCGGCGCGCACCCCCAGCGGCCCGCACACCCGGGAGCTGGTCGAGCGCGCCATCGCCGTCAAGGCGCAGGTCGTCGGCGACGACCTCACCGAGCAGGGCCAGCGCGAGTTCCTCAACTACGGCCACACGCTCGGCCATGCGATCGAGAAGGTCGAGGACTACGGCTGGCGGCACGGTGCGGCCGTGTCGGTCGGTCTCGTCTTCGTGGCCGAGCTCGGCCGGCTGGCCGGGCGACTCGACGACGCCACCGCCGCCCGGCACCGCACCGTCCTGGAGAGCGTCGGCCTGCCGACCAGCTACACCGGCGAGTGGGCGCGGGTGCACGCCGCGATGCGGGTCGACAAGAAGACCCGTGGCAACCGGCTGCGCTTCGTCGTGCTCGACGCGCTGGCCAGCCCGCGCATGCTCGAGGACCCCGACCCCACACTGCTGGTCGCCGCGTACGAGGAGGTCCGCAAGGACCGCGGCCCGGAGGTCTACCTGTGAAGGTGCTGGTGCTCAACGGCGTCAACCTCGGCCGGCTCGGCAGCCGCGAGCCGCTCGTCTACGGCAGCACCACCCACGACGAGCTCGCCGCGCTGTGCGTGCAGACCGGCAGCGAGGTCGGCCTCGACGTGGAGGTGCGGCAGACCGACGACGAGGCCGAGCTGGTCGGGTGGCTGCACGAGGCCGCCGACGCCGGCACACCCGTCGTGCTGAACAGCGCTGCGTGGAGCCACTACTCCTACGCCCTGCGGGACGCGTGCGCGCAGCTCACGGCGCCGCTGGTCGAGGTGCACATCAGCCAGACGCACGCCCGTGAGGAGTTCCGGCACTCGAGCGTCATCAGCGCGGTCGCGACGGCCACCATCACCGGCCTCGGCGTAGAGGGCTACCGCGCCGCGCTGAGGTTCCTCGCTCTCGCCTGACTGGTGGCAAACTGCTACCGTCATGTCTTATGGCGATGACCCTGCGACTCGACGACGATGAAGCGGCGCTGCTTAAGGCGATGGCTGAGCGTGAAGGCATCTCCCAGCACGAGGTCGCCCGGCGCGCCATCGTGGAGCGCGCCGAACGGGACGACCTCCACCTCGCCGTCGAGGCGGCGGGCAAGCGGGCGGTTACGCGCTACGCGGAGCTGCTCGACCGCCTGTCCCGGTGAGGTGCAGCTACCTCGACGTCGAGGCATTGCTCATGCTTGCCGACCTAGCCGTGGGGGGTCGGGCGCAGGTGCGTGATCTCGGTCTTCTCTCGTCGGCGGCGGCGCGCCCGGCCTCGGGGTTTGGCGACTTCGAGGCCTACCCGTCATTGTTTGAGAAGGCGGGCGCACTGCTCCACTCCCTCGCGCGCAACCACGCGCTCGTTGACGGGAACAAGCGGCTCGGCTGGACGGCGACGGTCGTCTTCTGCGACATCAACGGGGTTTGGATCGAAGCCCCAGACGATGAGGCCTACGACCTCGTCATTGCGGTCGCGGAGGGCCGGCTGGACGTCCCGGGGATCGCCGAGAGC
>JAJAYV010000082.1 GCA_026786045.1 Frankiaceae bacterium
CTGGAGTTCGCCCGGCAGTTCTCGATGACCTGGCCGAGTGTCGTCGACGACCAGGGCGAGGTCTTCCGCGCGTTCCGGCCGGGGCCGCCCGTCACGCTGTTCCTCGACGCCGAGGGCCGGGTGGTGCACAAGAAGAGCGGCAAGTTCGCCGACGGCGCCGAGCTCGAGGCACTCGTCGCCGAGCACCTGGGCGTGGTGCTGTGAGCGCGCTGCCGGACTGGCTGGGGCAGCTGGCCCGGGCGCTGCCCGAGGTGCGCGGCGAGCAGCTCAGCCGCTTCCTGCCGCCGCCGACCGGGGGGCGGCACTCCGCCGTGCTCGTGCTGTTCGGCGAGGGCACGTCCGGCCCGGACCTGCTGCTCATCGAGCGGGCCCACACGATGCGCTCCCACGCCGGACAGCCCGCCTTCCCCGGCGGCGCGCTCGACCCCGAGGACGGCGACCCGGCCGCCGAGGGGCCGGTGCGGGCCGCCCTGCGCGAGGCCAACGAGGAGGTCGGCCTCGACCCCGCGAGCGTCGACGTCCTCGGCCGGCTGCCCGCGCTGTTCCTGCCGCCGTCCGGCTTCGTCGTCCACCCGGTCGTGTCGTGGTGGCGCGCGCCGCACCCGGTCGACGTCGTCGACGAGGCCGAGGTGGCCGCCGTCGCGCGGGTGCCGATCGCCGAGCTCGTCGACCCGGCCAACCGGCTGCAGGTGCGCCACCCGAGCGGCTGGGTCGGCCCGGCCTTCGAGGTGGCCGACCTGCTCGTGTGGGGCTTCACCGCCGGGCTGCTGGACAAGCTGCTGCAGCTCGGCGGCTGGGACCTCCCGTGGGACACCGCGCGCAGTCGCACCCTGGACCCCGGCACGCTGGCGCTGGCCGCCCGCGGCGCCACCTTCCCCGCCGGCCTGCCCGAGGCCGGCCCCGATCCGAGGAACTCCTGGTGACCCTGCTCCACCGCCCCTCCCGCGCCCGGCTGCTGCCGACCGCCCTGCTCGGTGCCGCCCTGGCCATGACCGCCTGTGGTGGCGGCGACGACGGGCCGGGTGAGCCGAACGGCGGGACCGTCCAGGCCGAGGGCCCGGCCGACGCGCAGACCGCCACCGTGGTGAGCGTCGACGGGTTGAAGTACGACCCGGGCACCGTTGAGGCGGTGGTCGGCACGCTCGAGCTGACGCACCGCAATGCCAGCGACGTGCCGCACAACCTCACGTTCGACGACGACGCGCTCGGCGCGATCGACACGGTGACCGGCGGTCAGAGCAAGGCGATCACGCTGACGTTCTCCGAGCCGGGCACCTACGTCTTCGTCTGCACCTTCCACTCCGGGCAGGTCGGCCAGGTCGTCGTCTCCTAGTTGCCGTCGCCCCCCGGTCGTCTGCTGCTGGCCCTAGGGTTCCCCTTGTGCCTGGAGACCTCCTCGACGTCGTCCTGGCCGTCGCGATCGTGCTGTTCGCGATCTCGGGCTACCGGCAGGGCTTCGTCGTCGGCGTGCTGTCCTTCGTCGGGTTCCTCGGCGGTGGCGTCGTCGGCGCCCAACTGGCCCCCTCGGTCGCCGACTGGCCGTTCTTCGTCGACTTCCCGCGGGCCGTCATCGGGCTGGCGGTGGTGTTCCTCTGCGCGAGCGTCGGCCAGGTGCTGGCGACGCTGGTCGGCGGCGCGGTGCGCCGGCGGATCACCTGGCACCCGGTGCGCCGGCTCGACGCGTTCGGCGGCGCGGCGGTCAGCATCATCAGCCTGCTGCTCGTCAGCTGGCTGGTTGGCCGGGCGGTCGCGCAGTCGCCCTACCCGGTGCTGTCGGCGCAGGTGCGCGGGTCGGTGGTGATCCGGACCGTGGACGGTCTCGTGCCGGACGGCGGGCAGCGGCTGTTCACCGAGTTCCGCCAGCTCGTCGACGAGCAGGGGTTCCCGGAGGTCTTCGACGGGCTGGACCCCACCCGGGTGCAGCCGGTGGACCCGCCGGACCTGGCGCTCGCGCGCAGCCCGGTGGTGGAGAAGGTCATGCCGAGCGTCCTGAAGATCACCGGTATCGCGGAGGACTGCGACAAGAGCGTGGAGGGCACGGGCTTCGTCTACGCGTCCGAGCGGGTGATGACCAACGCCCATGTCGTGGCCGGCGTCGACGAGCCCGAGGTGCAGGTCGGGGACAAGCAGCTCCCCGCGACGGTCGTACTGTTCGACCCGGTCACTGACGTCGCCGTGCTGCACGTGCTTGGCCTGGACCGCAAGGCCCTTCCGTTCGCCGAGGAGCCGGCCGAGACGGGCGACGGGGCGGTCGTCGTCGGCTACCCGCAGGACGGACCGTTCCGGGCCGACGCGGCGCGCGTGCGCGGCACCCTGAACGCCGTCGGCTCCGACATCTACGGCCGCGAGCAGGCCACCCGCGAGGTGCTGGCGATCTTCAGCCGGGTGCGCCCCGGCAACTCCGGCGGTCCGCTGGTCGACCCGGCGGGCGCCGTCCTCGGCGTGATCTTCGCCGCCGCCGCCGACGATCCGCAGGTCGGCTACGCGCTGACCCGCGAGGAGGTCCAGGACGAGGCGAAGGCCGCCGCAACAGCGACGGAACGGGTGAGCAGCCAGAGCTGCGGCTGAGGTGTCGCTCGCGGTGCGCGGGGGAGTGCTTGCAGTACGCTTGCTGGAGCAAGCACGTATCTGCGACCTGCCCCGAGGGGGTGCCATGACGCCCGACCGCCCCACCCGCACGCGCGTCGTGCGTCGCATCGGCGCCGAGCCGACGAGCACCGCGCTGCTGCTGGCCGGTCCCACCGCGCTCGAGCTGTGGCCCGGCGTGCGCCGCGTCGGCGAGGTCGGCGGCCGGGTCCTCGTCGAGGCCGCGCTGGCGGGGAGCCCCGCCGACGTCCCCACCGCGGTGTCCGTACGCGCCCACCCGCCGCGCCGCACCCCGACGTCCTTCGTCACCCGCTTCACCTGGACCGGGCCAGGCCTGCCGGTCACAGAGGGCACGCTGACGCTGGCCTACGCGCCCGGCGCCGACGGCACCCCTTCGACACACGCCGCTCTCACGCTCGACAGCACCGGGCTCGAGGCGAGCCGCCTCGACGCGGCCGGCCTGACCGCCATGGCCGAGGGGTTCCTCGACAACCTCGCGCGCGCCGCCGAGTCGCGCAGCCGGGCCGCCTGAGCTCAGAGCCCGATCCCGGGGCCCTGCCCGCCGGCCTCCACCGCCTCGGCGTGCGCCACGGCGGCGCGGGCGACCGCCGGCACGTCCACGTCGTACGACGGGCCGTGGAAGGCCTCGAGCCGGTCGGCCCCGCGGCGCAGCAGCCGCAGCCCCCCGACCTGGTTGCCCCGCTGCAGGTGGGTGAGCCCGACGCAGACCTGCGCGAGCCCCTGCCACAGGTCGCGCTCCTGCGGCGGGGCGGCCTTCCAGCGCGCCTCGAGCACGTCGTGGGCGAAGAAGGGCCGGCCGCGGGCCAGCAGGTCGCGGGCCAGTGCCAGCGCCTCGCGCGGCGGCAGCGCCTGCTCGGGCACGGGCTCGACGGCGTCCGGCGAGCCCGGTGGCACGGGCCTGCCGGCCGCGTCGCGCGCCCTCATCCGCGCGCGTGCTCCAGCAGCGCCGCGCTGACCAGCTCAGGGTCCTCCTCGTGCGGGAAGTGGCCGAGCCCGTCCAGGACCTGCAGCTCGTACGGCGCGTTGACCCAGGCACCGCTGCCGTGGGCGGTGGCCGGCAGCAGGCAGCGGTCGAGCGCGCCGTGCAGCTGCAGCGTCGGCACCCCCACCCCGCGCTCCATGAGCCGCAGGAAGCGCAGGCCGCTCGGGCGGGTCAGCGACCGGACCGCCCAGCGGTACCACTCCAGCGAGCTGTGGGCCGCGCCCGGGATCGAGATCGCCTCGCGGCAGCGCGCCGCGGTCTCGGCGTCGGGGAACCCGGGGCCGCCCCACCTCTCGAGCAGCTGGCCGACATAGGCGCCGTCGTGCTTGAGCAGCCGCGCCTCGGGCGCCTTGGGCAGCTGGAAGAAGCCGATGTAGGACGAGGCGCGCAGCTGGGCGCGGTCGCGCAGCAGGGCCTGGCGCAGCCGCACGGGGTGCGGCATGCCGACGACCGCGAGGCGGCGCACCACGCCGGGGTGGAGCGTGGCGACCGTCCAGGCCAGCATCCCGCCCCAGTCGTGGCCGACCACCATCGCGTCGCGGGCGCCCAGCGCCCGCACCATGCCGGCCACGTCCGAGGACAGCGTGTAGGCGTCGTAGCCGCGCGGCGGCTTGTCGGACGCGCCGTAGCCCCGCAGGTCGGGGGCGACCACCCGGAAGCCGGCGTCGCCGAGGGCGACGAGCTGGTGCCGCCAGGACCACCAGAACTCCGGGAAGCCGTGCAGCAGGACGACCAGCGGGCCGTCGGCCGGGCCGTGCTCGGCGAGGTGGAACCGGGCGCCGTTGGCGGTCACCTCGCGGTGGGTCCACGGGCCGTCGACGAGGACGGCGGACTCCTCGGCGGACACCCGGCAAGCCTAGCGAGGCGGCCGAGCCGGGCCCGGGCGGGGCTAGCGGTGCGCGGAGGCCTTGGCCGCCTCCGTGGAGGTGGGGTTCTTGGCCCAGGCGATGTCGTCCTTGACCGTCGTGATGGTGCGCTCCGGCGGGCCGACCTGGCTGATCTTCTTCTTGCCGGACAGCGCCAGCACGGCCGCGAGGACGAGGTAGACCAGCCCGACGATGAAGAAGCCCCAGCCCAGGCCGATGCCCAGCCAGCTGATGCCGTAGGCCGCCGAGATCGACAGGAAGACCAGTGCCAAGACGCCGGCGAAGCCGGCGCCGCCGAACAGCCCCGCACCCGCACCGGCGGCCTTGACCTCCTTCTTGATCTCGGTCTTGGCGAGCTCGACCTCCTGGTGCACGAGCCGTGAGAGGTCACGCGTGGCCGAGGCCACCAGCTCGCCGAGGCTCCGCTCGTCCGCTGCGTTCCTGGTGCTGTCCATGCGTGGTGTCCCTCCGGGGCAGGTGCTGCCGGGAGTGCCCGGCGGTCGCGTCGCCCCGGCACCTACCCGGGCGCCCGGCGCACCACACGAGGCGCGGCGATCATCCGACCGGCGCGACCCGCCCGCACCCACGCGAGTCAGCAGCTCGGTGGCCGACCGGCGGTCTGCGTGGGCACCGTGGAGGACCTCGCGGGTAGGGTTGTCTCCGGTGTGCCGGGAAGTCTGGTCGGCGTCCTCGACCGGCGTGCGCGCTCCGAGGTCCCGCCCGCTGTCGACCCCGGAGGCCGAGTGCTCGCCCTGCTGGCCCTGCACCTCGGGCTCGCCCTCGTCGCGCCCGCCGGCGGGGCCCGGGTCGGCCGTCGGGTCTTCCTGCTCGTGGCGCTCGCGCCGGGCGCGACCGCCGTCTGGGCGGCCGTCCGCGCGGGCCAGGTGCTCGACGGCCGGCCCGTCACCTCGCAGGCCGAGTGGGTCCCCGGTCTCGGGCTGACGCTGGACCTGCGGCTGGACGCGCTCGCGCTGCTGCTCGTCACCCTCGTCGCGGGGGTCGGCTCGCTCGTCTTCCTCTACTGCGCCCGCTACTTCCCGCCGCAGCAGGCCGGCCTCGGCCGCTTCGCCGGCGTCCTCACCGGCTTCGCCGGCGCGATGCTCGGGCTGGTCCTGGCCGACGACCTGATCCTGCTCTACGTCTTCTGGGAGCTCACCAGCGTCACGTCGTACCTGCTCATCGGCTTCGACGACGAGCAGGAGGAGAGCCGGCGCGCCGCCCAGCAGGCGCTGCTCGTCACCACGCTCGGCGGTCTGGTGATGCTGGTCGGCCTGATCCTGCTCGGCCAGGCCGCGGGCACCTCGTCGCTGTCGGAGATCCTGGCCGACCCGCCGCGCGGCGGCAGCGTCGCGCTGGCGCTGGTGCTCATCCTGGTCGGCGCCTTCACCAAGAGCGCTCAGGTGCCGTTCCACCCTTGGCTGCCGGCCGCGATGGCGGCGCCCACACCGGTGTCGGCCTACCTGCATGCCGCGGCCATGGTGAAGGCCGGCGTCTACCTCGTCGCGCGCCTGGCCCCGGCCTTCGCCGTCGTCGGGCCGTGGCGGCCGGTCGTCCTGACCGTCGGCCTGCTGACCATGGTGGTCGGCGGGTGGCGCGCGCTGAGGCAGAACGACCTCAAGCGGCTGCTCGCCTTCGGCACCGTCAGCCAGCTCGGCTTCCTCATGGTGCTCGTCGGCGCGGGCACGCGCGAGGCGGCGCTCGCCGGTGCGGCGCTCCTGCTCGCGCACGGGCTGTTCAAGGCGACGCTGTTCCTGTCCGTCGGCATCATCGACCACGAGACCGGCACGCGGGACCTGCGCCAGCTCTCCGGCCTCGGCCGCCGGCTGCCGGTGCTCGCGGTGGTGTCCACGCTGGCCGCGCTGTCGATGGCCGGCGTCCCCCCGCTGCTCGGCTTCCTCTCGAAAGAGGCTGCGTACGAGGCGTTCCTGCACGGCAGCGTCGCTGACACGGCGGTCTTCGCCGGGCTGTTCGTCGGGTCGGTGCTCACCGCCGCCTACAGCGCCCGCTTCGTCTGGGGCGCGTTCGCCAGCAAGCCCGGCTGCGCCACCACCCGGGCGCACGACCCGTCGCCGGGCTTCCTCGCCCCCGTCGTCGTGCTCGGGGTCGCCGGGCTCGTGCTCGGCCTGCTCCCCTTCCTGGCCGACCCGCTCGTGCAGGCCTACGCC
>JAJAYV010000083.1 GCA_026786045.1 Frankiaceae bacterium
CCCTGCCGCCCGCGCTGGAAGCGCTCGAAGACCCGCTCCACGTCGTCCGGCCGGATCCCGCGGCCGCGGTCGGCCACGGTGAGCACAGCGGCGCCGGGCTCGCCGCGCACCTCCACCTCGACCGGCCCGCCGTCGGGGCAGTACTTCACGGCGTTCTCGACCAGCTGGTCGAGCAGTGCGGCGACGGTCTCGGGCCGACCGACCGCGGTCACCGGGTCGTCCGCCCGGACGATCAGCGGGTGCGCCGTGCTCGCCCCGGCCAGCAACCGGCCGGCGACGGCAGTGACGGCCGCGAGGTCGAACTCCTCCGGCGTGGCCGCCGCGGTCGTCAGCCCGGCGGCCGTCGCGCTGAGCACCTGCTCCACGAGCGCGGACATCCCCTCGCTGCGCACGAGCATCCGCTGCACCAGCTCACGTCGGTGCTCGTCGTCGATCACGTCCCAGTGCCGCAGCAACGTCTCGCCGAAGCCGCGCAGGACGGTCAGGGGCGTGCGCAGCTCGTGGCTGGCCGTCGCGAGGAAGAGCTCCTGCGCGGCCTCGAGCTCCTTGGCGGCGGTGACGTCGCGGGCGCTGACCACCCGCTCGCCGCCCGCGCCGGCCGGGCTCACGACGACGTCGAGCCACCGGCCCGACACCGGGCGGGAGGTGATCACCTCGCCCACCTGGGGCAGCGCGAACGGCACCGGCCGGCCGACCGCCCGCTGTGCCGACCAGCCGGTCATGCGCGCCATCGAGCCGTTCCAGGAGCGGACGGTGCCGTCGTCCTCGACCACCGCCACGCCGTCCGCCATGGCGGCGATGACCGCCGCCGACTCCTGCCGCGCCCGCTCGGCGGCGCTGTAGAGGGCGACGTGGTGCAGCGCCATGCCTGCATGGCTGGCCAGCACCTCGAGCACCTCGAGCTCGTCGGCGCCGAAGCGGTGCTCCGGCAGCAGCGTCACGTACAGCGCTCCGAGGACCTCGCCGCCGACCGAGGCCAGTGCGATCGCCATCTGGTCGTCGGGCCCGCCGTAGATCTGCTCGTTCAGATGCGGGTAGCGGACCACGGGGCTGACCAGCGAGCGGCGTCCGGTGTCGAGCAGCGCGCCGACGGCGCTGCCCTCGACCGGGAAGGTCAGCCCGAGCAGCCGGGTCGACAGCCCGGCCGCGGTGACGATGCGCATCTGTTCGCCCTCGCGCGCGCACCAGCACGCGCCGACCGAGCCGAACAGCTCGCGCGCGCTGAGCGACAGCTGCTCGAGCAAGGCAGTCGGCTCGAGGTTGGTCGCGATGAGGTCCACCACGTCGAGCAGGCGGCGCACGAGCGGTGCACCGTCGGTCACCGCCGTGCCAGCCGGCGGCGCACGCGGCCGGGCTGGTTGCTGATGACCACGTCCACGCCGATGTCCAGCACGTAGTCGATGTCGTCCTGCTCGTCGACGGTGAAGCAGTGCACCCGGTTGCCGTGCGCGTGCAGCCGGTCAACGTAGTGCGGGTGCGCGCGCAGCGTGGCAAGTGCGACTCCGGCGCTGCGCACCTGCGCGGGCAGTCGGCCGTCGCGGTAGCGGACCGGGACGCGGTCCATGAGGTAGACGGTCGGCAGCAGCGGCGCCATGACGTGCACCCGGCGCAGCGAGGTCGCGGCGTACGACATGACGGTCACCGGCGAGGCCGAGCGGGACAGCGGGGCGGCCAGCCCGTAGCGACCGAGCAGGTCGACCAGGCTGCGCTCGACCAGCCCGCCGTAGCGGGTGGGGTGCTTGGTCTCGATGTGCAGCTCGACGCGGCGGCCGGCGGGCGTCCGGCTGTCGAGCGCGAGCTGCAGCAGCCGCTCGAGGGTGAGCACGGTGCGCCGCTCGGTGTCCCGCTCGGCCTCCGACCACGCGGCCTCGAGCAGCGGGTCGCCCTGCCGCGCCTTCCACGACGCGAAGTCGAGCGCCTCGAGCTCGGCCAGCTCGAGTGTGGACAGCACGCCGCGCCCGTCGCTGGTGCGGTCGATCCGCCGGTCGTGCACGCAGACCAGCACCCCGTCGCGGGTCAGCCGGATGTCGCACTCGAGCGCGTCCGCACCCTCCTCGAGCGCCAGCTCGTAGGCGCCGAGGGTGTGCTCGGCGTGGGCAGCCGAGGACCCCCGGTGGGCCACGACCTGCACGTTCCGGAGGGCGGGGGGCACGGCAGGACTGTGCCCGCCTTGGGCCGGGTTGTCAGCCGAACCGCCGCCGGACGGCCGGGTCCACCCCGTTGACCACGTCGACCGCCGGCTCGCCGGCGAGGACCCGCCGCAGGTTGGCCGTCGACTGGCCGAGGATCCGCATCGCGGCCTGCCCGGTGGAGCCGGCCATGTGCGGGCTGAGCAGCACCCGCGGGGCGGTGCGCAGCGGGGAGTCCGCGGGCAGCGGCTCGGCAGAGAAGACGTCGAGCGCGGCGGCGCCGATCGCGCCGGACTCCAGGCCGGCCACCAGGGC
Source organism: Frankiaceae bacterium (assembly GCA_026786045.1). Lineage (GTDB taxonomy): Bacteria > Actinomycetota > Actinomycetes > Mycobacteriales > SCTD01 > SCTD01. Next base: position 2,445 of record JAJAYV010000083.1, read on the forward strand.
TGTCTCGTCCAGGACCTCGCCGCGCGCGCCGTTGACGACGAGCGCGCCGGGCTTGAGGCGGGCCAGCCGGTCGGCGTCGAGCAGCCCGCGCGTCGGCGGGCCGAGCGCGATGACGAGCACCACGACGTCGCTGGTGGCGAGCAGCTCGTCGAGCTCGAGCCAGGTCGCCGGGGCGTCGTCGTGCCGGCTCCGCGACCAGTAGGAGACGTCGCAGCCGAACGCCCCGAACAGCTCGGCGGTGCGCCGGCCGATCGGCCCCATGCCGATGACACCGACCCGGCAGCCGGCCAGCTCGCGCCCGCCCAGCGCGGTCTGCTTCCACTCGCCCCGGCGCACGGACGCGTCGCCCTCGACGGTGGCCCGCAGCATCGCGAGCGTCGCCGACACGCACCACTCGGCGACGCTGATGGTGTTGGCGTCGGCGCAGTTCGCGACCGGGATCCCCGCGGCGGCGAACGCGTCCAGGTCGATGCCGTCGGTGCCGACGCTCGGCTGCTGGACGAAGCAGACCCGCGGGCCGGGCTCGAGCAGGCGCAGCGAGGGCGACCAGTCGCCGACGACGACGTCGACGTCCGGCAGCAGCCGGGCCACCTCGGCCTGGGTGCGCTCGGCCGGCGTCACGAGCTCGGTGCCCGGGACGTCGAACAGCGACAACAGGACCTCGTGCGGCAGCGGCGGGAGGGCGAGCACCCGCCAGGGCGCGCCGGCCGGCTCGGTCGTCGTGGGCTCGGTCGTCGTGGGCTCGGTCGTCATGCGCGACCCTTCCGTGCGGTCTCGCCGCCCTGCGGGCCGAAGAAGCGCGCCGCGGCGATGCGGGTGGACAGCGACCAGGTGGGATAGGCGTGCACGGTCTGCGCCAGCCGGCCGACGACCGTACCGGCGCGCATCGACAGCGCGCCCTCGGCGATCTGCTCGCCTGCCATCGGGCCGACGACGGTCATGCCGACGAGCTTGCCGAGCAGCATCCCGCCGACCCGCCCCTCGACGGCGACGAGCTTGACGAAGCCGTCGGTCTCGCCGGCGGTGCGGGCGCGGTCGCCGGCGGTGTCGTGCACGACCGACACCCGGACGCTGTCGCCGTGCGCCGCGACGGCCTGCGCCTCGGTGAGCCCGACGTGCGCGACCTCGGGCTCGGTGAAGGTCACCCACGGGATGACCCTGTCGTCCCATGCCGTGCCCGACCACGGCAGCGCCCCGGCGAAGGCGTTCTTGGCCGCGAGCCGTCCCTGCTCGTCACCGACGTGGGTGAACTGCAGCTTGCTGGTGCAGTCCCCGGCCGCCCAGACCGTCGGCGCCGCAGACAGCTTCGCGTCGGTGACGACGCGCCCCTTCTCCAGCCGGACGCCCGCGCTCTCCAGCCCGAGGCCGTCGGTCGCCGGGCTGCGCCCGACCGCGACGAGCAGGTGCGACCCGGCGACGCTCGTGCCGTCGGACAGGTGCAGCACCGGCCCGGGCTCGGCGCGCACGACCTGCGCACCGGTGCGCAGCGCGATCCCCTCCCGTGCGAGCACGGCCGACAGGGCGCGCTGGGCCTCTGGCTCCTCCCGGCCGAGGATCGAGGGCACCCCCTCCACGACCGTGACCTGCGCGCCCAGCCGTCGGAAGGCCTGCGCCAGCTCGACGCCGATCGGCCCGCCGCCGAGCACGAGCAGGTGCTCGGGCAGCTCGCGCAGGTCGAAGACCGTGCGGTTGTCCAGGTGCGGCAGGTCGGCCAGGCCTTCGACCGGCGGCACCAGCGCGCGCGATCCCGTCGCGACGACGAGCCGCTCGAAGGTGACCTCCCGCCCATCCACCTGCAGGGCGTGCGGACCGGTCACGACGCCCCAGCCGCGCAGCAGGTCGATGCCCTGCGACGCGAGCAGCTCGGGCGACTCGTCCTGCTCGACCTGCGCGATGACCCGCTGCACCCGCTCCATGACGGCGGCGAAGTCCACGACCGGCTCCGCCGTGAAGCCGTACGCCGGGCCGGAGCGCGCGGCCTGCACCCGCCGCGCGGTCTCCAGCAGCGCCTTGCTGGGGATGCAGCCGTAGTGCGTGCAGTCCCCGCCCGGCCGCTCGGCCTCCACGAGCGCCACCCGCCGCCCGGCCTCCCGCGCGGTACGGGCCGCCCCGAGTCCGGTGACGCCGGCGCCGAGCACGATCAGGTCGTAGTCCGTCATCCCGGCATCCTGTCAGCGCCGGTGACCGCCCGCCGCGCGCCTGGCGAGGAACCGGTCCAGCACTTCCGGACGCACCCCGTCGCCGGGGCCCAGGTCCTCCGCGGGCACGACGCGCAGCAGCACCTGCGCGTCCTGGACCTCGTGCTCGGCGGCGGCGGCGATCCGGACCTCCCGCGGCCACGGCTCGCCGGGGAGCACCAGCCTGGTGGCGAACCGCCCGACGTTGCGCAGCAGCCACTCCGGCTGCGGCCCGCGCAGGTGGGCCGGCCGGATGTTCGGCGAGCTCAGCTGCCCCTCGTAGTAGAAGAGCGCGATGTGCCGCTGCAGCAGCGCGGCGAAGGCCCCCACCGCCTGCTCGTCCCCGGAGCACCAGAGGACGCCGTGGTCGTCCTCGTGCGGGATGCCGTGCAGCGACGCGGCCCAGGCCCCGCCGAGTAGGACGTCGAGCCGGGCCAGGTCCTGCACGAACAGCCAGGTCACCAGGCCGACGCTCTGCAAGCGCTTGAGCGGTGCGAGCGCGGCCCGCCGGTCGAGCTCGGCGTCGAGATCGGCGTGCCGCTCCACGAGCGTCCACACGGCGTCCTTGCCGCACGTGGCCAGCAGCCGTTCCGCCATCTCCAGGGACGGACGAGCGGCCCCGCTCTCGAACCGGCTCAGCGACGAGGCCGCGACCCCCGCCCGCGCCGCCAGCGCGCGCTGGCTCAGCCCCGCGCCGTACCGCGCCGTCCTCAGCAGCCCCCCGACGTCCACGACCGCGACCCTGCTCGCACTCGACCGCTCCGGACCCCTGCCCGATCAGCCTGTGGACAACCCGACACCCCGACACCCCGACACCCCGACACCCCGACACCCCGACGTGCCGTGTATGTCGCAGCGCTCGATGCACCAGCGGTCAACATCTGGGATTCCTTGACCTGTCATGCACCACCCGCCGCACCACACAGCGCACCACGATGCGACACGCGGGCGGCCCGAGCAGCCCCCCCGACTACTTCAGCAGGCGGGAGAGGCGGCGGTCGGCGAGGGGCTTGCCGTCGGTCTGGCAGGTGGGGCAGTACTGCAGCGACTTGTCGGCGAAGGACACCTCGCGGACGGTGTCGCCGCAGCGCGGGCACGGCAGCCCGGTGCGGCCGTGCACCGACAGGCCGCTCTTCTTCTCGGCCTTGAGCTTGCCGGCGGCCAGTCCCTCCGCCCGGCCGACGGCGTCGCGCAGGGTGTCGCCCAGCGCCGCGTGCAGCCGGTGCACGTCGTCGGGCGTGAGGTTGCCGGCGGGCTTGAAGGGTGAGAGCCCGACCGCCCAGAGCACCTCGTCGCTGTAGGCGTTGCCGACGCCGGCGATGAGCGACTGGTCGGTGAGCACGCCCTTCACCTGACCGCGCACCCCGGACAGCAGCCCGGCCAGGACCTCCTCGGTGAACTCCGCCGACAGCGGGTCGACGCCGAGCCGCGCCACGCCCGGCACCGTCGACACGTCGGTGGTGACGTAGACGGCCAGCCCCTTCTTCGTCCCTGCCTCAGTGAGGTCGAAGCCGGAGCCGTCGTCGAGGTGCACCCGCAGCCCGATCGGTCCCTTGCCCATCCGCGGCGGCGCGGTCGGCAGCGCCTCGCGCCACTGCAGCCAGCCGGCCCGCGCGAGGTGGGTGACCAGGTGCAGTCCGCTCACATCGAGGTCGAGGAACTTGCCGTGCCGCGCGACCGACGTGACCTCGAGACCGGCCAGCGCCGTGGGCGGCGGGTCGTACGTCTTGAGCACCGCGATGCTCACGACGTCGACGCGCGCGACGACGCGACCGACCGCGCGCCCGCGCAGGAAGGAGGCGAGCGCTTCGACTTCGGGCAGCTCCGGCACGTCCGCAGCGTCCTCGAAGCCGTAGCGGATGCGCAACCGTGCCTCGGGTTGGAGAAGCCGTTCCGCGGCCGGGTGGGGTTCGCCCTCCCGGTCCAGGGCAAGCGGTGTCACAGTGACGACAACACCGACGACCGGAGCCCGATGTCCACCGCCCTGCTGACCGACCGGTACGAGCTGACGATGCTCGAGGCGGCACTGGCCGGCGGACTGGCCGAGCACCGCGCCGTCTTCGAGGTCTTCTGCCGCCGGCTGCCGCCGGGGCGCCGGTTCGGGGTCGCCGCCGGGCAGGGCCGGCTCGCGACGCTGCTGCCGCAGGTGCGGTACGGCGACGACGAGCTCGCCGCGCTCGACTTCCTCGGCCCCGAGGCGTGCGTCTGGCTGCGCGACCGCGAGCTGTCGGTGGAGGTGAGCGCCTACCCCGAGGGCGAGATCTTCGTGCCCGGGTCTCCGGTCCTGACCGTCGAGGGGTGCTTCGGCGAGGGACTGCTGCTCGAGACGCTGGTCCTCTCGGTGCTCAACGCCGACAGCGCGGTCGCCTCGGCGGCCGCCCGCATGGTGCTCGCCGCGGGTGACCGGCCGCTGCTGGAGATGGGCGGGCGGCGCGTGCACGAGCAGGCGGCGGTCGCCGCGGCGCGGGCGGCGTACGTCGCCGGCTTCGCGATGACGTCCAACCTCGAGGCGGGTCGGCGCCACGGGGTGCCCACGGCAGGCACGAGCGCGCACGCGTTCACGCTCGCGCACGTCGACGAGCGCGACGCGTTCGCGGCGCAGGTGCGCACCCTCGGCGCCGGCACGACGCTGCTCGTCGACACCTACGACACCGCGCAGGGCATCCGCAACGCGGTCGAGGTCGCGGGCACCGGGCTCGGCGCGGTCCGTCTCGACAGCGGCGACCCGCTCGAGGAGGTGCCGCGCGCCCGCGCGCTGCTCGACGCGCTCGGTGCGACCGGCACGCGCATCGTCGTGACGGGCGATCTCGACGAGCACAGCGTCGCGGCACTGGCCGCGCAGCCGGTCGACGTCTACGGCGTCGGCACGTCGGTCGTCACCGGCTCGGGGGCACCCACCGCCGGCTTCGTCTACAAGCTCGTCGCAGTCGCGCGTGAGCCCGGACCCGACGCACCGCTCGTCCCGGTGGCCAAGACCTCGTCCGGCAAGCACACCGTCGGGGGGCGCAAGTGGGCCTACCGCACCGACGGCGGCGCGGAGGTGCTGCGTCTGGCACCCGGCGGTGAGGGTCGGTTGCTGCAGCGCCCGCTGCCGACGACGGACGACGCGCACGCCCCGCGTGCGCACTGCGCGCGAGCACTGGCCGACCTGCCCGCGGGGGCGCGCGGCCTCAGCCCCGGCACTGCCGCCTGGACCGCACAGCTGGAGGAAGCATGACCCTGACGTACGACCCCGCGACCGCACTCGTCGTCGTCGACGTGCAGAACGACTTCGCCGACCCCGCAGGCAGTCTCGCCGTAGCAGGCGGGCCGGAGGTGGTGGCTGCGACGAACGCCGAGGTGGCGGCGGCAGCCGGCGCGGGCGCCGTCGTCGTCTACACGCAGGACTGGCATCCGGCCGACACGCCGCACTTCGCGAAGGACGGCGGCACGTGGCCGGTGCACTGCGTGCAGGGCACGTGGGGCGCGCAGCTGCACCCCGACCTCGTGGTGCGCGGCGACGTCCTACGCAAGGGCGAGCACGGGGAGGACGGCTACTCCGGCTTCACGATGCGCGACCCGGTCAGCGGGAAGTCGGTGCCGACCGCACTCGCCGGGCTGCTGCGCGAGCGCGGCGTCGAGCGGCTGGTCGTCGTCGGCCTGGCGACCGACTACTGCGTGCGCGCGACGGCGCTCGAGGGGCGCGAGCACGGCTGGCCTGTCGTCGTCCCGTGGGACGCGGTCGCGGCCGTCGACCTCGAGCCGGGCGACGGCGAGCGCACCCGACAGGAGCTGCTCGACGCGGGGGTCGAGGTCGAGTGAGCCGCGTGCCGCCGGACGACGAGCGCGGCTGGCTCGCGACGTACGACCCGTCGGCGTTCCCACCCTTCGCGGTGACCGTCGACGTCGTGCTCCTGACCGTCCACGACGGTCGGCTCAGCGTGCTGCTCGTGGAGCGCGACACCCACCCGTTCCGCGGCGCGCTCGCACTGCCCGGCGGGTTCGTGCAGGCCGGCGAGGACCTCGCGGCCGCAGCGGCGGGACGGCTCGAGCGCGAGACTGGCGTGCAGCGGGGTGCGGCGCACGTCGAGCAGCTCGGGGCCTATGGCGATCCGCGGCGCGACCCGCGGATGCGGGTGGTGTCGGTGGCGTACCTGGTCTTCGCTCCCGACCTGCCGCCACCGGTGCCGGGCCGCTGGACCCGTTCCGTCGCCTGGGTGCCGGTCGAGCAGGTGGACCCCGAGGCACTGGCTTTCGACCACGAGCAGGTGCTCGCCGCGGGCGTCGAGCGCGCGCGGGCCAAGCTCGAGTACACCCCGCTGGCCGCAGCCTTCGTCGGCGACCACTTCACCGTCGCCGAGCTCCGGCGGGTGTACGAGGCGGTGTGGGGCGTGCCGCTCGACCCGCGCAACTTCCACCGCAAGGTGACGGGCACGCCGGGCTTCCTCGTGCCGGTGGGCCGGCCCGCCCCGGTGGGGCCGGAGGGCGGGCGGCCGGCGGCGCTGTTCCGCCGCGGCGGGGCGACCTCCCTGCACCCGGCGATGCTC
>JAJAYV010000084.1 GCA_026786045.1 Frankiaceae bacterium
CCCCACGACGAGGAGCGACCCATGAGCATCACGGAGTCCACCGCTGCACAGCACGCCGACGAGCTGGTCACCGAGGCGGTCACCGAGACGCCCCTGGACGCCATGACGGCCGGCAGCAAGAGCCTCTACCTCCCGCTGCCGCAGACCTTCGATTCCATCGAGGAGGAGCGCGCCCACCGCAAGGCCAAGCTCGCCGCGGCCTTCCGGATGTTCAGCAAAGCGGGCCTGGACGAAGGCGTTGCCGGACACGTGACGGTGCGCGACCCCGAGTTCCCGGACTCCTACTGGGTCAACCCGTTCGGCATGCACTTCAGCATGATCAAGAGCTCCGACCTGGTCCGCGTCGACCACGAGGGCAACGTCGTCGAGGGCGAGCGGGCGGTGAACGGCGCGGCCGTCGCCATCCACTGCGCCGTGCACGCTGCTCGTCCGGACGTCGTCGCCGCCGCCCACGCCCACGGGCCGTACGGCAAGACGCTGTCCTCGCTGGACATGACGATCGAGCCGCTCACCCAGGACTCCTGCGCGTTCTACGACGACATCGGCACCTACGCCGACTACCGCGGCGTCGTCCTCTCCTCGGAGGAGGGCCAGCGGATCGGCCGGGCCCTGGGCGACAAGAAAGCGGTCATCCTGCGCAACCACGGGATGCTCACGGTGGGCGAGACGGTCGACAGCGCCGCCTGGTGGTTCCTCACCCTGGAGCGCACCTCTCAGGCTCAGCTCATGGCCTACTCCGCCGCGGCGGGCCTGGGCAGCAAGCCGATCCAGATCGACCCGGAGGAGGCCGCCGCGACCCGCGGGCAGGTCGGCTTCGAGCTCGCCGGCTGGTTCCAGTTCCAGCCGATCTGGGAGCGCATCAGCAAGGACAACCCCGACATCTTCGAGTAGTCCCAGCTCGTACGACGGCGCCGCCCCGATTGCCGAACGCGGCGCTGTCGGCGTCTACGGGACCAGCGCGCGCAGGTCTGCGACCGTCACGCCGGTCAGGCTGCGCACGACCCGCCGGCGGGGAGCAGGGTCGAAGACGACGCCGGGGACGCTCGGGACCGCCAGCACGGCGCAGCCGGCCGCCTCGGCGGCCGCTACCCCGCTCGGTGAGTCCTCGATGACGACGCACCGCGCCGGGGAGACGCCCAGCCGGCGGGCGGCGGTGAGGTAGGGCTCGGGGTGCGGCTTGGCGTCGACGACCTCGTCGCCGGCCAGCGTCAGCTCGAACGGCCCGACCCCCTGCGCGAGCACGGCGTCGACGAGCACCCGGAACGAGCTGGAGACCAGCGCGACGGGCACTCCGGCGGCTCGCAGCGAGGCCAGCAGCTCACTGGCGCCCGGCATCAGGACCTGGGTGCCGGCGTAGAGCTCTCCCATCCGCGCCAGCAGCAGCTCGGAGGCCCGGGCGACCTCCTCCGGGCCGGTGCCCTGGCCGAAGTGGCGAAGGATCGCCGGCACGGCGACATCGAGCCGGGTGCCGACCACGAGCGCCTTGACCTCGTCGGTCCACGCCCGGCCGTACCGCTCGGCGAGCTCCCTCTCGGCGACGGTCCACAGCGGTTCGCTGTCGACCAGGACGCCGTCCATGTCCCACAAGACGGCCTGCAGCGTCGTGGTGGTCATCTGGTCGAGCCTGCCAGACCAAAACTGCGAAGGCGTGTCGGTGAACTGGCTCACATCCGTGTGGCAGTCTGGGGCCGCGGCAAGCCGGTCGACGCTCACAGCTGAGGTGGAGAAGCGATGGCGCAGGTCGAGCAGGACATTGACACCGGGGACCACCTCGAGCCGGCCCTCCAGCGGGTCCGGGAGTTCTTCGCCGCCGCCGAGGACCTTACTCCCGATCAGTTGGTTGCCCTGAGCAGGGAGCAAAGACGGACGAAGTCTCGGCTGAGCACTGACCCCGACTTCTTGCAGGCGGTCTGCGCCGGATCCTGGAGCCCGGTCCATGCGGACGCCGCTCGCCTCATCCGCGCTGAGGCCAGATCTCGAGCGGCGGCTCTGGTGGCCTGGCCGCGCCGCGCAGCCCTGGCGACGGCCCTGGAGGAGACTGCGCTGGTAGTCCTCAACGAGGCAGACCCGAATCATCCGCTGCAGGAGACGCTGTGCGCCCGCCTGCGCGGGCCGTGGGACCGGGCGGTCGGCCGGCTGCTGCCGGAGCAGGGTCCGGCCACCGCCTGAATCAGTAGGCGCCCTTGCGCTTGAGGACGGCGAAGACCGTCTGCCAAATGATCATGAGGTCGAGCGCCAGGGTCCAGTTCTCGACGTAGTGCAGGTCGAGCCGGACCGCCTCCTCCCAGGACAAGTCCGACCGTCCGCTGATCTGCCACAGCCCGGTCAACCCCGGCTTGACCAGCAGACGGCGGTGCACGTCGGTCTCGTACTGCGCCACCTCGGTCGCGAGCGGCGGCCGGGGGCCCACGAGGCTCATCTGCCCGCGCAGCACATTCACGAGTTGCGGCACCTCGTCGACCGAAAATCGACGCAGGCGCTCCCCCAGAGGCGTGACGCGCGGGTCGTTCCGCATCTTGAAGAGCACGCCGTCGCGGGCTTCGTTCTGCGCGAGCAGGTCCGCGAGCTCGCGCTCGGCCGTCACACGCATGCTCCGGAACTTCCACATCTTGAACGTGCTGCCGGCCCTGCCCACGCGTTCTTGCCTGAAGAGCACAGGGCCGGTGCTGGTGACCTTCACGGCGATGGCCACGCCCAGCAGGGCGGGAGCGAGCAGGACGAGCGCTATGAGGGAGGCGGAGGTGTCGAACAAGCGCTTCACAAGGCGGCGCGCCCCGGTGAGCTCTGGCTGCTCGACGTGGAGCAGCGGCAAGCCGGACACCGGGCGGATGTGGATGCGTGGCCCCGCAACGTCGGTGAGCGACGGCGCGACCACGAGTGCGACGCCGGTCCCCTCGAGCTGCCAGGAGAGCTTGCGCAGCTGCTGCTGCGTCAGCGGCGACCAGGCCCCGACGGCGACCGTGTCGGCTCCACAGACGTCAAGGGCCTTCAGGACGTCGTGCACCGCCGAGCCCAGGACGGGGACGCCTTCCACGACCTCGGCCGGTGAGCCGTCGATGCACGCCCCGACGACGTCGAAGCCAGCGTGCGACTCGACGCGCAGCTGGCGAATCAGCTCGGCCGCCGAGCGCTCACGGCCCAGGACGAGCACCTTGTGACTCATGCGGCCCTGGCGTCGCGCGCGGTGCAGCCACTGCCGCGCTCCGTACCTCCCCAAGAGCACCAGGACTATCGCGAGCGGGAACGCCAGGAGCACGTAGCCGCGGGCCAAGTCGTACTTGAAGCCGTAGGCCAGGAAGGCCGCCAGGGCGAGGTAGCGGATGCCTGCGTCGGTGACGCGGCGGTACTCCTCCGAACCGGTCCCGAGGAAGCGCTGTTCGTAGCCGCGGGCGACCGCGACGCTGGCCACGAAGCCGAAGGGGAAAAGCACCGTCAGGAGCCAGTAGATGCGGGTGGGGTCCTCGCCGAACCGTGCCAGCAGCGCGACGAGGCCTGCCGCCGTCGCGAGAGCCATGTCGAGCGCCATGAGCGACCGAGACAGTCGCTTCTCCCAGCGCGGCGCAGATGGGCTGGGCGGCGCGACGGCTGCTCGTCCGGTCACCACTCGAGGGCCGAGGAGTGCAGCACCCCGGGAATCGGGTGCGCTCACGCGCAGGTTCACCGGATGGCTGCGCACACGCCTGCCTTGTCGTCGGGGTCACTCAGACCGTAGTGGCGCCCCGCAACATCCGTATGGCGAATGGTCCATCTCCGGGGGGCCTGCAGCCGGCGGCTCAGCCACAAGCCGTACCTAGCCCGACAGCCGACGGCCTTGCGCTGCTTCTCGTGCGGTCGCCCTGGATCCCGGGGCAGGTCGATCGAGACCTTCTCGCAGCGGGAAGAAACTCAGCGTGCGGCGAAGTACTTCGCCTCCGGGTGGTGCGCGATGATCGCGGAGGTCGACTGCTCCGGCTGGAGCATGAACTCCTCGCTCAGCTCCACCCCGATGCGGCCCCAGTCGAGCAGCTGCGACCTTGGTCTGGTCCTCGACGTCCGGGCAGGCCGGGTAGCCCCAGCCGTAGCGGGCGCCGCGGTGCTGCAGCTTGAGGATGCCGCCCAAGTCCTCGGCGTCCTCGTCGGCGAAGCCGAGCTCGGCCCGCACTCGGGCGGGCCACATCTCGGCGAGCGCCTCGGTGAGCTGCACCGACAGCCCGTGCAGCTCGAGGTAGTCGCGGTAGGCGTCGCGCGCGAACAGCTCGCTTGCGACCTCACTGACGTGCCGGCCCATGGTGACGACCTGGAAGGCGACGACGTCGACCTCGCCGGACTCCTGCGGCCGCCAGAAGTCGGCCAGGCACAGGCGCCGATCCCGCCGCTGCCGCGGGAAGGTGAACCGGCTCGACTCGTCGCCGGTCTGCGGGTCCAGGCCGATCAGGTCCTCGCCCTTGGACACGGCCGGGAAGTAGCCGTGCACGACGGCCGCCTGCATGATCCCCTCGGTCTGCACCTGCCCCAGCAGCGCGCGCAGCCGCGGACGGCCCTCACCCTCGACGAGCTCCTCGTAGGTCGGGCCGGTCCCGCCGCGCGAGTCGCGCAGCCCCCACTGGCCGAGGAACAGCGCCCGCTCGTCGATCCAGGAGGCGTAGTCGGCCAGCGCGATGCCCTTGGACACCCGGGTGCCCCAGAACGGCGGCTCGGGGATGCGGTTGTCGGTCGCGACGTCGGAGCGACCGACCGGCTCCTCGGGCACCTCCTCGGCGGCCCGCCGCGACTCGGCGATCGCGCGGGAGCGGGCGTGCCGGGGCCGCCGCTCGTCGTCCTTGGCCTTCTCCTCGGCCGAGGCCGCAGGGGTCACCTCGCCACGCTTGACCGCCATGAGCTGATCCATCAGGCGCAAGCCCTCGAAGGCGTCGCGGGCGTACTTCACGTCGCCGTCGAAGACCTCGTCGAGGTCCTGCTCGACGTAGGCGCGGGTCAGCGCCGCGCCACCGAGGATGACCGGGGTGCCGGACAGCCCCCGGTTGTTCATCTCGAGCAGGTTCTCCTTCATGACCACCGTCGACTTCACGGGCAGCCCGGACGTCCCGATCACGTCGGCGCGGTGCTCCTGCGCGGCGTCGAGGATGGCCGACACCGGCTGCTTGATCCCGAGGTTGATCACGGTGTAGCCGTTGTTGGTCAAGATGATGTCGACGAGGTTCTTGTTGATGTCGTGCACATCGCCCTTGACCGTAGCAAGGACGATCTTGCCCTTGCCCTCCTGGCCCTCGACCTTCTCCATGTGCGGCTCGAGGTGCGCCACGGCGGTCTTCATGACCTCGGCGCTCTGCAGCACGAACGGCAGCTGCATCTCGCCCGAGCCGAACAGCTCGCCGACGACCTTCATCCCGGACAGCAGAATGCCGTTGACGATCTGCAACGGCTTCTGGCCCGCGGCCATGGCCTCGTCGAGATCGGCCTCCAGGCGATTCTTCTCGCCGTCGATGATCCGCCGCTGCAGGCGTTCCTCCAGCGGGAGCTCCATGAGCAGCTCGTTGCGCGACGTGCCGCCGCTGTCGTCCTCCACTCCTCGAACATGTCCAGCAGCGCGGTCAGCGGGTCGTAGCCCTCGCGCGAGCGGTCGTAGATCAGGTCCAGCGCGCACTCGCGCTGCTCGTCCGGGATCCGGTTCATCGGGACGATCTTGCTGGCGTGCACGATCGCGCTGGACAGCCCGGCCTTCTGGCACTCGTGCAGGAAGGCCGAGTTCAGCACGACCCGTACCGCCGGCTTGAGGCCGAAGGAGATGTTCGACAGCCCCAGCGTCGTGCCGACCTCCGGGTGCGCGGCCTTCAGCTGCCGGATCGCCTCGATGGTCTCGATGCCGTCGCGCCGCGACTCCTCCTGGCCGGTGCCCAGGGTGAAGGTGAGGAAGTCGACGAGGATGTCGCTGGAGCGCATCCCCCACTCCCCCGTCAGCGTGGCGATGAGGCGGTCGGCGACGCGCATCTTCCACTCGGCGGTGCGGGCCTGGCCCTCCTCGTCGATCGTCAGCGCGACGACGGCCGCGCCGTGCTCGCGGACGACCGGCATCACCTTGGAAAAGCGGCTGTCCGGTCCGACGCCGTCCTCGCAGTTGACCTAGTTGATTACCGCGCGCCCGCCCAGGCACTCCAGCCCCGCCTCGATGACGGGCGGCTCGGTCGAGTCCAGCATGATCGGCAACGTCGAGGCAGTGGCCAGCCGGGACGCTGCGTCGCGCATGTCGATCGCGCCGTCCCGGCCGACGTAGTCCACGCACAGGTCGATGAGGTGGGCGCCCTCGCGCACCGCCTCGCGGCCGATGTCGACAACCTTCTCCCAGTCACCGGCCAGCATCGCGTCGCGGAAGGCCTTGGACCCGTTGGTGTTGGTGCGCTCGCCGACCATGAGCACGCCGGCGTCCTGGCGGAACGGCACGGCGCTGTAGAGCGAGGCGGCGGAAGGTTCGACGACGGGCGTGCGCGGGACGACCTCGCGGCCGCGGACCCGCTCGATGACCTGCCGCAGGTGCTCAGGCGTGGTGCCGCAGCCGCCGCCGACCAGGCCGACGCCGTACGAGGTGACGAAGTCCTCCAGCGCGTCGGCCAGCTCGCCGGGCTGCAGCGGGTAGACGGACCCGTTCTTGCCCAGCGACGGCAGGCCGGCGTTCGGCATCACCGACAGCGGGACGGTCGCGTGCTGGGACAGGAAGCGCAGGTGCTCGCTCATCTCGGCCGGGCCGGTGGCGCAGCTCATGCCGATGACGTCGATGCCGAGGGGCTCGAGCGCGGCCAGCGCGGCGCCGAGGATCGCGTCGGCACCGCCCTCGATCATCGCCTCGCACTGTTCCCGGTAGGCGTCGCGCAGCACGGCGTAGGGCGCGTGGCCCAGGGTGGCAGCTTGGTGCCGGGGCCGACCGAGCCGATGACTCAGCGCGGCCGGTCGGGGGTGGCCCAGTGGCCGGCCGCCTCGCGGGCGATGCGGGCCCCGCCGAAGGCCGTCTCCCGGATCCGCGCCGGGATGCCTTACTCCGACAGGCCGGCCCAGTTGGAGCCGAAGGTATTGGTCTCGACGGCGTCGCACCCGACGGCGAAGTAGGCGTCGTGCACGCTGCGCACGACGTCCGGGCGGGTGACGTCGAGGATCTCGTTGCAGCCCTCGTGCCCCTCGAAGTCGACGTCCACGTCGAGGTCGTGCCCATCGTGCCCATCGTGCCCATCGCGCCGTCCGCGACGACGACCCGCGAACGCAGCGCGTCCAGCAGGTCAGGGCGGGAGGTCTGAGCTGTTTCGGGCACCGGGTGATCCTCCTGAGGGGGGTCGGTCCGCAGCGCGGCGAGCGGTAGGTTGCGCGCCACACGACCGCCGGCCCCGGGCCGGCAGAGGGAGGATGAATGAGCGCGTACACCACCGTGCTGGTCGGGACCGACGGGTCGGAGTCGTCCTTCCGCGCCGTCGACCGGGCCGCGTCCGTGGCGGCGGGCGCCGGCGCCACGCTCCTGGTTGTGTGCGCCTACCGACCGATGTCGGCCCGCGAGGTGCAGGACGCCGCCGACGCGCTCGGCGGCGAGTCCTACAAGGTGTCCGGCTCCACCCCCGCCGAGGACGTGCTCCGCGACGCCGCCGACCGGGCCCGTTCCGGCGGTGCCGACAAGGTCGAGACGCTGGCCGTCGAGGGCGACCCGGTCGACGAGCTGGCCCGGGTCGCCAAAGACCGCGGCGTCGACCTCGTCATGGTCGGCAACCGCGGGCTCAATAGCCTGGCCGGCCGGCTGCTCGGCTCGGTGCCCGCCAACATCAGCCACCGCGCCACCTGCGACGTGCTCATCGTGCACACCACCGGGCGCTCGCGCACGTGACCTCGGCGCGGCCGATGGTCAGCTCGCCGCCGGTCGCCGGCGGGCTCGACCTCGACCTGCCCGGGCGCGACGTCCGCCTGCGGGCGACCCGCTGGCCGGGCAGCGGCACCCCCGTCCTGCTGCTGCACGGGCTGGCCTCGACCCGCCGCATCTGGGACCGCGTCGTCCCCGGCCTGGCCGGCCACCCGGTGCTCGCGCTCGACCAGCGTGGTCACGGCGACAGCGACCGCCCCGCCGGGCCGTACGACGGGGACGCCGTCGTCGCCGACGCGCTCACCGCCCTCGACGCGGTCGGGCTGTCCCGGGTCGTCGTCGTGGGGCCCGCCGGGGGGGCGTGGGCCGCGCGGCGGCGCGCGGCCGCGGCGCCGTCGCGGGTGCTGGCGGTCGTCGCCGTCGACGGCGGCTCGCTGCGCTGGAGCGCCGAGGGCACGACCCGCGAGCAGC
>JAJAYV010000085.1 GCA_026786045.1 Frankiaceae bacterium
GGATCGGCCAGGAGTCGTAGCCGATGCCGTTCGTGATCATCAGCCCGGCGCACAGGTCCGGCCGGCGGACCGCGGCGATGTGCACGACACCGCCGCCCAGGTCGTGGCCGACCAGGGTCACCGGCCCGAGGTCAAGGTGCTCGATCCAGGTGATCAGCCGGTCGGCCTGGGCGCCCACCGAGATGTCGCGGTCCTTCCCGGCAGGGATGCTCTCCCCGTAGCCGGTCATCTCGAACGCGAGCACCCGCAGGTCCGGCAGGAGCGGCACGACGTGCCGCCACAGGGCGGGTGAGGTCGGGATGCCGTGCACCAGCACGACCGGCGCTCCGGTGCCCTGCTCCAGCCAGCGGATCGGGGTCCCGTCAACGGTCGCGGTCCGGGTCTGCACGTCGCTCTCCATCCGTTCGGGGCAAGGGGTTGCAGGGACGCTGCCCCGTTCTGTCGTGCCGGACCCTTTCGCGGCCCAGAAGGACACCCAGGTTGCGCTCAGGGTTGGCCGTCGCACCCGCGGGACAGGGGCTGAGTCAGCGACGGGTCGTCCGGGCTCGTCCTCGACGCGGAGGAGACCGAGCATGAAGGCTGTCGTCTACAAGGAGCCCTACACGGTTGCCGTCGAGGACGTCGACGACCCGAAGATCAGGACCCGACCGACGCGATCGTCCAGATCACGACGAGCGCCATCTGCGGCTCGGACCTGCACATGTACGAGGGCCGGACCGGCGCGGAGCCCGGCATCGTCTTCGGCCACGAGAACATGGGGATCGTCCAGGAGGTCGGCCCCGGCGTCGGCAAGCTCAAGAAGGGCGACCGCATCGTCCTGCCGTTCAACGTGGCCTGTGGCTACTGCCGCAACTGCTTGGCGAACAAGACCGGCTTCTGCCTGACCGTGAACCCCGGCTCCGCCGGAGGCGCATACGGCTACGTGTCGATGGGCCCGTACAGCGGCGGGCAGGCGGAGCACCTGCGGGTGCCCTTCGCCGACTTCAACGCGCTGGTGCTGCCCGAGGGCAAGGAGCATGAGGCCGACTTCGCCATGCTGGCGGACGTCTTCCCCACCGGCTACCACGCCACCGAGCTCGCGGACGTCAGGCCGGGCGAGACAGTCGTCGTCTTCGGCGCCGGCCCGGTCGGCCTGATGGCGGCCCTGTCCGCGAAGATCCGCGGCGCCTCGAAGATCTTCGTGGTGGACAAGGTGCGGAGCCGGCTGAAGCTGGCGGAGGACCTCGGTGCGATCGCGATCGACTTCACCGCCACCGATCCGATCGAGGCGGTCAAGGAGCAGACGGACGGCGGCGCCGACAAGGGCATCGACGCGGTCGGCTACCAGGCTCAGGCCGGCGAGGGCAAGGACGAGACACCGGCTGTCGTGCTGAACCAGCTCGTGCACGCCGTGCGGGCGACAGGGCGGCTCGGGGTCGTCGGGCTGTACGTGTCGTCCGACCCGGGCGCGCCGAACGAGGACGCAGCCGAGGGCAAGCTGCTGTTCGAGATCGGGACGTTCTTCGAGAAGGGCCAGACGATGGGGACCGGCCAGGCGGACGTGAAGAGCTACAACCGCCAGCTGCGCGACCTGATCATCGCGGGCAAGGCCGAGCCGGGCTTCATCGTGAGCAAGGAGATCCCGCTCGAGGAGGCGCCGGGCGCCTACGAGAAGTTCGACAACCGCGAGGACGGCTACTCCAAGGTCCTGCTGCACCCGTAGCGGCCGAGAATGTGCGCCGGTGCCGGGGGCCCAACCCCCGGGCCCCGCCCCGGGGGGCGGAGCCCCGGGGCGGGGCCCCCGAGGACGCCCCCCCCCCCCCCCGCCCCGCCCCCCCCCGCCGCGCCCCAGATGGGGCCCCGGCCCGGGCCACTAAACCCCGGCCCCGGGCCCGCATGACTCAGCCTCGGGCGGGACGCAACTCGTACGCACCCCACGCCGCGAGCAGCGCCGCGTACACCCACGTCTGCCCGGCGAACGGGCTCACCATCTGCTGCTCGAGCAGCGCGAAGACGCCGAACAGCAGCACCGGCATCGCCACGCTCATCGGGCTGACCGCGAAGCCACGTACCTGGCCGAGCAGCGCGGCGAGCACCCCGCCGAGACCGAGGGCCATCACCGCGAGCGCCAGGAACTGGAAGCTGTCCGGCATCCGCCCGTCGCGCAGCCACAGCGCGGCTCCGAGGCCGACGCTGGTGATGACGAACCCGGGGCCCCACAGCGTGCCGCGGCTGCGTCCCGCAGCGGCTGCGGCCAGGTAGGTCAGGCCGGTCAGCGTCGGGAACCAGTAGAACGGGATCGCCTCGGTCTCGATGAGAGCGACGATGACGATCGCGCCGACGATCAAAACGATCCCGCGCCGGGCCTTTACGTCGTCGTGGGCGAGCGAGCCATCGGCGGTGCTGTTGCTGTCCGTGGTGGTGGCGCGGGTCATGGTTCCCCTCCGGAGGTCGTCCGCCAGGTGGCGGCTACAGGTCCGGACGCGCTAGGCGTCCGGATGATTGCGCCGGCGGCTACTCGCGCACCAGCACGGTGTCGGGCTGAAATGCCGCCCAGGCGAACCAGAACGCATCCTGATGCGGCAGCGCGGACAGCCGCGTCCCCGTCAGCGGCCCCTCGATCGCGAGTCCCGCAAGGCTCCAGCGGCTGCCGGTCTCTCGGTCGCTGAACTGCGTACCGCCAGAGGCGCGGAAGGTCAGCGACCGCCCGTCGACGCGGGGGTCGTACACGCCGGTGCTCCCGACATCCCGGCCCTCGCGCACGTCCTGGGTCTCGAGCGGGGACGCGCTGCCCGGTGCCCCCGCCAGCTCCTCGCCCAGGAGCGGTCCGAGCACCGCTTGCCCGAGTGGCTGCGGCCACAGCGACGTCGTCCGCCGGTCGAACATCACCAGTGCCGAGCGGTAGAGGCCGCCGCTGACACCGAAGACCTCCGCCCGTCCGTCCACGCGGCGGTCGAAGGTGATCCCGGTGTTGCACAGCGGGCACCAGGTGACCGCGACCGGCAGGCCGCCGACGACGTCGTTGACGATCTCGTGCCGGATCAGCGACCGCACCGGGTAGGCGCGGGCGACGCCGCCGTTCACCACCAGCATCAGCTGCTCGGTGTCGGACAGCGGCCCGTCGGCACGGGAGACCGGCACGACCACCGGGTCGTCCACCGACGGGATCCCGTCGAAGCTGGCCGCGTCGATGAGCTCGGTGGGGTCGATGAGCGGCTCGCCGTCGGTGGACAGCAACCCGAAGCGGGCGATCTCGCTGAGGTCGTCCACCCGCGCCGGGGCGTCGTCCCCCGGTCCGGAGCTGCCGGGGGTCGCGGACCCGCAGGCCGTCAGCCCCGTGAGCAGGGCGACGAGCAACGCGAGCCGGCGCAGGACGTCGCTCACAGCGCGGGGGTGAAGCCGGAGATGGCGGGCTGCAGGGTGACGAGCACGCGGTCCCACAGTCCGGTCACGAGCAGGACGCCGACGACGACGAGGACCGCGCCGCCGGCGCGCTCGAGCCGCAGGCTGTGCCGGCGCAGCCGGGCCAGGGCACCCACGCCGCGGTCGAGCAGGCCGCCAATGACGATGAACGGCAGGCCGAGCCCGAGGGCGTACGCGAAGGCCAACGTGGCGCCACGGGCCGGGGAGGCCGAGCCGTCCGCGGCGGTCAGCGTGAGGATGGCCGCCAGGGTCGGGCCGATGCACGGCGTCCAGCCGGCCGCGAACACCAGGCCGAGCGGGAACGCCCCGAGCAGCCCGCCGCGGCGCACCAGTGACAGCGCCCGCGCCTCCTGCTCCATCACCGCCGGCCGGAAGACCCCCAGCAGGAACAGCCCCATGGCCAGGACGAGCACGCCCCCGAGAGCGCCGACCAGCTGGCGGTGCTCGGCGAGCGCGCGGCCGAGCCCGCCGAAGGCCCCACCCAGGATCGTGAAGAAGACCGCGAAGCCCAGGACGAACAGCACGCTCGCGGCCAGCACGACGCCGCGCCCGCGTGTGCCGCCGCGCGCGCCGGACAGCCCGGAGGCGAAGGCGAGGTAGCCGGGGACCAGCGGGAGCACGCAGGGGGAGGCGAAGCTGACGGCACCGGCCGCTGCGCTGACGGCGATGGCCACCGTGAGCGGAGCACCAGCGGCGTCGACCACGTCAGGAGCCGATGCCGAACGACGCGGAGATCTCGTCCAGCAGCAGCTGCTCAGTGAGCAGCCCATTGTGAACCTTGCGCACGACGCCGTCGGCGCCGACGAACACCGTCGTCGGCAGCCCGCCGGTGGTGTTGAACTGCCGGAGCAGCTCGTCGCTCGGGTCGCGCAGCGTCGGGTAGGTGACGCCGTTGCGGGCGATCATCGCGGCTTGCGCCTCGTCGGTGTCGTTGCTCTGCGGGTTCACGCCGATCACCCGCACCGAACCGTCGAGCCGCTCCCACACCTGCTGGAAGTCCGGCAGCTCGCGGTCGCAGATGGTGCACCAGGAGGCGTAGAAGTTCAGGACGACGGGCGTCCCGCGCAGGTCGCCGGAGTCGACCGTGTCGCC
>JAJAYV010000086.1 GCA_026786045.1 Frankiaceae bacterium
GCGCCAGCCTGGGCAGCGGCGCGAGCACCACCGCGACCGTCGACCGCGCGCCGGACTCCGTCGCCGGCATCGCCGCGCGCGTCATGCAGAGCACCGTGTCGATCGCCGTGCGCGGGGCCGGCGGCAACGGCACCGGCTCGGGCGTCGTCATCCGCAGCGACGGCTACATCCTCACCAACAACCACGTCGTGGAGTCCGCTGCCGAGGGCGGCCAGATCACCGTGACCCTCGACGCCGCCGAGAGCGAGCTGCCCGCCGACATCGTCGGCCGCGACCCGGTCACCGACCTGGCCGTGCTGCGCGTGCGGACCGACCGGGAGCTGCCCGCCGCCTCGCTCGGCCGCTCCGCGGCGCTGGTCGTGGGTGACCCGGTCGTGGCGATCGGCTCCCCGCTGGGCCTGTCCGGAACCGTGACGACCGGCATCGTCAGCGCGCTCAACCGCACCGTCGACGTCCCGTCGGAGGGCGGCGCGCGCAACCCGCTCTTCAACGCGATCCAGACCGACGCGGCGATCAACCCCGGCAACTCCGGCGGCGCGCTCGTCAACGCCGCAGGCGAGGTCATCGGCATCAACTCCGCCATCGCCACCCTCGGCGGCGGCGGGGCGTTCGGCGGCGAGCAGACCGGCGGCAGCATCGGCGTCGGTTTCGCGATCCCGATCGACGAGGCCCGCTCGGTCGCCGAGGAGATCATCCGCAGCGGCAAGGCCACCCACCCCAGCATCGGCGTGTCGGCCACCACCGTGGCCGCGGAGGACCGCGAGGGCGCGCTGGTGCGCGAGCTGACCCCGCGC
Organism: Frankiaceae bacterium; assembly: GCA_026786045.1. Taxonomy (GTDB): domain Bacteria; phylum Actinomycetota; class Actinomycetes; order Mycobacteriales; family SCTD01; genus SCTD01. The sequence goes on from JAJAYV010000086.1 coordinate 795, forward strand.
GGCGGTGCCCGCGCCGCCGGCCTGCAGCCGGGCGACCTCATCGTCAAGGTCGACGACACCGACGTGGGCAGCGTCGACGAGCTGATCCTGGCCATCCGCGGCAACGGCGTGGGCGACACCGTCACGATCAGCTTCGTCCGGGACGGCCGCACCCAGACCGCCGACGTGGTGCTGCAGGACCGGGCCAGCTGACCGGGCGACGGGCGGCGGCGCGGGCCGTACGCTGCTCCCGTGCTGGAGAGCCTGGGCTGGGGCGAGATCGGGGTCCTGCTCGTCCTTGCCTTGTTCGTCTTCGGCCCGGAACGGCTGCCGGGCATGGCGGCCGAGGCGGGCAAGGGCCTGCGCAAGCTGCGGCTCTACGTCAAGGGGATGACCGACGACCTCAAGACCGAGCTCGGGCCCGAGCTCGGCGACGTGGATCTGCGCTCGCTCAACCCGAAGACGTTCATCGCCCGCAACCTGCTCGCCGACGACGACGATGACCCGGCGGTAGGCCGGCCGCGCTCGCGCGCGGGCACCCCGCTCCCGCCCGGCGAGCCGGCGCCCTGGGACCCCGACACCACCTGACGCGGGGGCGAAGGACCTAGCGGCGCGCGGGGGACAGGCCGAGCGACATACCGGCCAGGCCGCGGGGCTTGCCGGACAGCGCCTCGGTCACGTCGAGCAGGGTGCGGGACGCGGTGCAGGTGGGGTCCGAGAGGACCAGCGGCTGACCGCTGTCGCCGCCCTCGCGCAGGCGGACGTCGATCGGGATCTGGCCGAGCAGCGGGACCGGCGCGCCCAGCCGGGTGCTCAGCGAGGTGGCGACCGCCTGCCCGCCCCCGGTGCCGAAGACGTCGATCTTCTCGTCGCAGTGCGGGCACTCGAGGTAGCTCATGTTCTCGACCACGCCCACGATGCGCTGGTGGGTCTGCAGCGCGATCGAGCCGGCTCGCTCCGCGACCTCCTGCGAGGCCAGCTGCGGGGTGGTGACGACCAGGATCTCCGCGCTCGGGACGAGCTGGGCGACGGAGATCGCGATGTCACCGGTGCCGGGCGGGAGGTCCATGAGCAGGACGTCGAGGTCGCCCCAGTAGACGTCGGCCAGGAACTGCTCCAGCGCGCGGTGCAGCATCGGCCCGCGCCAGACGACCGGGGTGTTGTCCTTGGTGAACATGCCGATCGAGATGACCTTCACGCCGTGCGCGGACGGCGGCATGATCATCGACTCGACCTGGGTAGGGCGGTGCGTGACGCCGAGCATGCGCGGGACGCTGAAGCCGTAGATGTCGGCGTCCAGCACCCCGACGTTCAGGCCCTTCTGCGCCATCGCGGCGGCGAGGTTCACCGTGACGCTCGACTTGCCGACGCCGCCCTTGCCGGACGCGACGGCGAAGACCTTCGTGAGCGAGCCCGGCAGCGCAAAGGGGATGTCGCGCACCGGGTTGTCGCCGCGCAGCAGGGTCTGGAGCCCCTGGCGCTGCTCGGTGCTCATGACGTCGAGCTCGACCTCGACCCGGGAGACCCCGGGCAGGGCGCCGACCGCGGTGGTCACCCGCTCGGTGATCGTGTCCTTCATCGGGCAGCCGCTGACGGTGAGGTAGATGCCGACCCGGGCCGTGCCGTCGGCGTCGACCTCGGCGCCCTTCACCATCCCGAGCTCGGTCACCGGCCGGCGGATCTCGGGGTCGATCACGGTCGAGAGCGCGGCGGTGAGCTGCTCGGCGGTGGGGGCAGGTGCGGTCACGGTCACAGGCGTCCTTGTCGCAGGGCCCGGCGGCGTGTCGGGAGCGGGTGCGCGGGCAAGCTCCATCGTACGTCCGCCCCGCGGCGCGGAGGTGGGCCGTCAGGCCAGGGCGGCGATGGCCTCGGCGGTGGCGAGGGTGCGCTGGGCGTTCGCGACGTGCAGGTTCTCGATCATCCGGCCGTCGACGGCGACGACACCCTTGCCCTCGCGCTCGGCCTCCTCGAAGGCCTCGATGACGCGGCGGGCGTGGTCGATCTGATCGTCGGACGGCGCCCAGACGCGGTTGGCGACCTCGACCTGCGTCGGGTGCACGAGGGTCTTGCCGTCGAAGCCCATCTCGGCGCCCTGGACGCACTCCGCCTCGAATCCCTCGAGGTCCTTGACGTCGTTGTAGACGCCGTCGAGCACGAGGATCCCGGCCTCGCGCGCGGCGAGCAGCGCGGTCGCCAGGTGCGGCACCAGCGGGGCGCGGCCGGGCACGAGCGAGGCGCGCAGCTCCTTGGCCAGGTCGTTGGTGCCCATGACGAAGACGTCGACCTGGGGTTGGGCAGCGATGTCGCGCGCGGCGAAGACGCCGGCGGGCGTCTCGACCATCGCCCAGATGCGGGTGTCCGGGCCGACGACCGCAGCGATGCGGTCGACGGGCGCGCGGCCGCTGACCTTCGGCACGACGACCGCGGCGGGCCCCGCCGCGGCGGCGGCGCGCAGGTCGGCCTCGCCC
>JAJAYV010000087.1 GCA_026786045.1 Frankiaceae bacterium
GCCCGGCTGCGGGCGCTCGACGGTGCGATCACGGACTGCGCGCTCGCCGCGGCGCGCGCTCTGGAGGTCCCTGCGCCCACCCAGTCGGGTCGCGACCCGCTCCCCCGCGAGGCGCTGCGCCAGCTGCTGGCCGACCTGGCCGAGGCGGGGCTGCTGCTGCCCGGTGCGGCGCGCTTCGGCCGCTGATGGTGGACGCCCGGAAGGCTGGCAGGGCACGGGGTCGGACGGCTGGCTAGCCTGCAGCGGTGGCCCTCGATCCCGCTGCCCTGCCCGACGCCGAGCTCGCGTTCCTCGACGAGCGGCACCTCGCCACGCTCACGACCCTGCGCCCGGACGGCACCCCCCACGTCGTCGCGGTCGGCTTCACCTGGGACGACGAAGCCGGGCTGGTGCGGGTCATCACCAACGGCACCTCCCGCAAGGTCGCCAACGTCCGGGCCGGCTCACCACGGGCGGTCGTCGCGCAGGTCGACGGTCGCCGGTGGATGTCGCTCGAGGGCGTGCCAACCGTGACCGACGACCCGGAACGGGTCGCCGAGGCCGTCCGCCGCTACGCCCTGCGCTACCGCCAGCCGAGCGAGAACCCGAACCGCGTCGTGGTCGAGATCCGGGTGGACCGGGTGCTCGGCAAAGGCTGACCGGACGGCTCCGCACCGCCGAGCTGCCTACGCGTCGACCGCCGGGGGCGTGCGCGCCTCCCACGGCGTGCTGAGCACGACCGTGGTGCGGGTGGAGACCCCGGCCGCGGCACGCACCTCCTGCAGCAGCTGCTCGAGCTCGGCCGGACCGGCCACGCGCACCTGGAGGATGTAGCTCTCCTCCCCCGCGACGCTGTGGCAGGCCTCGATGGCCGTGAGGTGACGCAGTCGGTCCGGTGCGTCGTCGGGCCCGGCCGGGTCGATCGGCTGGATGGAGATGAACGCCGCCAGCGGGAGCCCGGCTGCCACCGGGTCCACCCGCGCCGCGTAGCCGGTGATGGCGCCGCGCTGCTCCAGCCGCCGCACCCGCTGGTGGACAGCGCTGGTCGACAGGCTGGTGTCCCGAGCCAGGTCGGCGTAGGACTTGCGGCCGTCGCCGGCCAGCAGCATGAGCAGGGCGCGGTCGAGCTCGTCGAGGGGCGGTGCGCTCACGACGTCAGCGAGCGGCCGATGACGACGCGTTGCACCTGGTTGGTGCCCTCGAGGATCTGCAGGACCTTGGCCTCGCGCAGGTACCGCTCGGCCGGGAAGTCCTCGACGTAGCCGTAGCCCCCGAGGACCTGGACGGCGTCGATCGTGACGCGCATTGCCGTGTCGGTGGCGAAGAGCTTGCTCATCGCCGCCTGCGGCCCGAACGGCTGCCCCGCGTCGCGGCGGCGGGCGGTCGACAGGTAGAGCGCTCGCGCCGCCTCCACCTGCGTCGCCATGTCGGCCAGCATGAAGGACAGCCCCTGGAAGTCGGCGATCCGCTGGCCGAACTGCTTGCGCTCCTTGGCGTAGTCCACGGCGGTGTCCATCGCCGCCTGCGCGACGCCGACCGCGCACGCCGCGATGCCCAGCCGCCCGCCGTCGAGCGCGCTCATAGCGATCCGGAAGCCCTGTCCCGGCTCGCCCAGCATCCGGTCGGCCGGCACCCGGGCTGCGTCGAGCTGGATGGTGGCGGTCGTGCTCGACCGCATGCCCATCTTCTTCTCCGGCGCCTGCGGCTGCAGGCCCGGCGTGGAGGACTCGGCCAGCAGGCACGAGATGCCCTTCGCGCCGGCCTCCCCTGTGCGCACCATGAGGTTGTAGAAGTCGGCCTCGCCGCCGTGCGTCACCCAGGCCTTGGCTCCGTCGACGACCCACGCGTCGCCGTCCAGGACCCCGCGCGTCTGCAGCCCCGCGGCGTCGCTCCCGCTCCCCGCCTCGCTCAGGCAGTACGCCCCGAGCAGCTCCCCGCCGAGCATGTCCGGCAGCCAGCGGTCCTTCTGCTCGGCCGTGCCGTAGGCGTAGAGGGGGAAGCAGCTGAGCGTGTGCACGCTCGCGCCCAGCCCGACCGCGAGCCAGCCGCGGCTGAGCTCCTCGAGCACCTGCAGGTAGACCTCGTACGGCTGCGCTGCGCCGCCGTGCTCCTCGTCGTAGGGCAGCCCGAGCAACCCGGCCTTCCCCAGCGTGCGGAACAGCTCGCGCGGGAAGGCGCTCTGCGCCTCCATCTCGGCTGCGCGCGGCGCGACCTCCCGCTCCACGAGGTCGCGGGTGAGGGCGAGCAGCTCCTCCGCCTCGGCGGACGGCAGGCTGCGGACGACGGGCGGCACGAGGCTCCTCCGACGGGACGATGGGCGGTCAGGGCACTGCCCCGCAGGCTATCCCCGGACCCCCGCCTCCCGCTCCGCCGCCGCCGCATCACCTCGTGCCGCAGGCTGCGGATCTGCCGCCGTCCCGCCGATGCCAGCGAGAGCGGTCGGGGCGGGTGAGAGGGTGCGCGGGTGCCTGGACAGCTGACCCTGCTCGACGCCCCCTCGCTCTGGTACCGCGCGTTCCACGGCGTGCCGGAGTCGGTGACCGCGCCGGACGGCTCCCCCGTCAACGCGGTGCGCGGGACGATCGACCTCGTCGCGCGGATCGTGAAGGACACCCGGCCCGCGCGGCTGGTGGCCTGCCTCGACCTGGACTGGCGGCCGCAGTTCCGGGTGGCGGCGGTGCCGTCGTACAAGGCGCACCGGCTGGCGGAGAACGGCGCGGAGGCCGAGCCGGAGTCGCTGGCGCCGCAGGTCGCGGTGCTGCTCGAGGTGCTCGACGCCGTGGGCCTCGCGGTGGTAGGCGCCGAGGGGCACGAGGCCGACGACGTCCTGGGCACGTTGAGCGCGCGGGAGACCGGTGCGGTCGACGTCGTGTCGGGCGACCGCGACATGTTCCAGCTGGTGCGCGACGACGGGCCGGTCCGGGTGCTCTACGCCGTCGAGAGGCTCAAGCCGTACGGCGAGGCCGAGGTCGCGGCGAAGTACGGCATCCCGGGGACGGGCTACGCGGAGTACGCCGTACTGCGAGGCGACCCGAGCGACGGGCTGCCCGGCGTGAAGGGCGTCGGGGACAAGACCGCCGCCGCGCTGGTTGCCTGCTTCGGCACGGTGGAGGGGATCCTCGCGGCGCTCGACGCGGGGACCGAGGACGGCTTCCCGGCCGGTGCGCGGGCCAAGCTGGAGGCGGCGAGGGACTACCTCGCGGTCGCACCGGCGGTCACCCGTACGGTCCGTGACCTGCCGATCCCGGAGCTGGACGACGCCCTCCCGCGCATCCCGAGGGACCCGGAGCGGCTGGTAGCGCTGTCGGACCGGTGGGGGCTCGACAGCCCGCTGGACCGGCTGCTCGCCGCTCTCGAGGTGGCGCACAGCGGCTGACGGGTCAAGCCCCCTCACCCGCCCTGGTGGAAGGCTCCTGCGTCGTCCGGCGGGGTGGGGTCCATCGCGTCGCGCAGCCAGTGCTCGGGCAGCACGACGTGCCGCGGCCCCTGCACGTGCCCGCGCGGCAGCAGCTCCGAGCCGGGGGGCAGCTCGGCGTCGGGGTCGAGGGCGTCGAGCAGGTCGTCCAGCTCGGCCAGCGACGAGGCCATCGCCAGCTGCTTGCGCGCAGCACCGCCGATCGGGTAGCCGGTCATGTACCAGCCGGTGTGCCGGCGGAAGTCGCGGACAGCGAAGCCCTCGTCGCCGCGGGCCTCGACGAGCATCCGGGCGTGCTGCTTCATCACCGGCACGACGTCGCGGACCGGCGGCGGAGCGGACACGTCGCGTCCGGCGAAGGCGTCGGCCAGGTCGCGGAACAGCCACGGCTTGCCGAGGCAGCCGCGGCCGACCACGACGCCGTCGCAGCCGGTCTGCGCCATCATCCGCAGCGCGTCGGAGGCCGCCCAGATGTCGCCGTTGCCGAGCACCGGCACGTGCTCGAGAGCGGCCTTGAGCTCGCCGATCGCGTCCCAGTCGGCCCGGCCGGAGTAGAACTGCTCGGCGGTACGGGCGTGCAGGGCGACCGCCGCCGCCCCCTCCTCCTGGGCCCGCCGGCCGGCCTCGAGGAAGGTCAGGTGCTGGTCGTCGACGCCCTTGCGCATCTTCACCGTCACCGGGACGTCGCCCGCCGCGCCGACCGCTGCGCGGACCAGGTCGCCGAACAGCACGGGGTGGGCGGGCAGAGCCGCTCCCCCGCCGCGCCGCGTGACCTTGGGCGACGGGCAGCCGACGTTGAGGTCGACGTGGTCGACGCCGTCCTCGTCGACGAGCTTGCGCACCGCGGCGGCCACGATCCTCGGGTTGGTCGCGTAGAGCTGGATGCTGCGGACGGTCTCGTCGGCGCCGAACGACGCACGCCGTCTCGTCGTCTCGTTGACCTCGAGCAGCGCGCGCGCCGAGACCATCTCGCTGACGTAGAGCCCGGCGCCGTAGGACCGGCACAGCGAGCGGTACGCCGCGTTGGTGACGCCGGCCATCGGGGCGAGCACGACCGGCAGGTCCACCGCGAGCGGGCCGATCCGCAGGCCGGGGGTGGCGACGGTCGTCACGACACCGTCCAGAGCGAGTGCAGCGGCACGCCGAGCTCGGCGAGCAGGGTGCGTAGCAGGGGCAGCGACAAGCCGATGACGTTGCCGGCGTCACCGTCGATCCCGTCGAGGAACGGCGCCGAGCGGCCGTCCAGGGTGAACGCGCCGGCGACGTGCAGCGGCTCCCCGGTCGCGACGTACGCCGCGACCTCCTCGTCGCTGGGCGTGCCGAAGCGCACGACGGTCGCGGCGACGTCGGCCGCGCTCTGCCCGGTCGTGACGTCGACGACGACGTGGCCGGTGAGCAGCGTGCCGCTCTGGCCGCGCATGCGCTTCCAGCGGTCGACCGCGTCGGCGGCGTCGCGCGGCTTGCCGAGGACCTCGCCGCCGAGCTCGAGCATCGAGTCGCAGCCGACGACCAGCTCGTCGCCGGCCAGCTGCCCGGCGACGGCCTCGGCCTTGAGCCGGGCCAGCTCCAGTACCAGCGACCGCGGGTCCTCGGCCTGCACGCCGCTCTCGTCCACGCCGCTGACGATCACGTGCGGCGCGAGGCCGGCGTCGCGGAGCAGGCGCAGCCGGGCCGGGGAGGCGCTGGCCAGCACCAGGGGCCGGCTGCTCGGACGGGGGGCGGTCACGCCTGACAACGCTACCGGCGGTTCAGGCCACGCTGCTGTAGGCGACGACGCCGCGGCGGACGGCGTCCATCGCCGTGCGGGTCGTCCGGCGCAGCTCTTCCCCCTGGGGCGACAGCTCCTCGGCCACCAGGGCCACCTGGGACAGCAGGTCGACGACCTGCTTGCACCAGCGCACGAAATCCCCGGCGGTCAGGTCCGGGTCGTCGCCCAGGACCTGCTCGAGCGTCGCCCCGCCGGCCCAGCGCCAGGTCGCCCAGGCGAAGCCGTTGTCGGGCTTGCGCAGGAAGTCGACGCCGGCGCGGGACTCGGCCTCGGACAGCGACGCCCACAGCCGGCTCATCTCGCCGATCGCGCCCTGCACGGCGCCCGACGGCACGAGCGGGTTGGACTCGTCGGCCCGGCGCGCGGAGTAGACCAGCGTCGACACGACCGCAGCCAGCTCCGCCGGGCCGAGGTCGTCCCACAGCCCGCGGCGGATGCTCTCGACGGCCAGCAGGTCGGACTCGGAGTAGACGCGGGCCAGCGACCGCCCGCCCTGGGTGACGTCCTCGCCATCGAGGTAGCCCAGCTCGTCGAGCACCGCCACGACCCGATCGAAGGTGCGGGCGATGGAGCTGGTCTTGCCGGCGACCCGCCGCTCGAGCTTGTCGGTCTCCTCGCGCAGCCGGTGCCAGCGCTCGGCCCAGCGCATGTGCGCCTCGCGGTCGTCGCAGCCGTGCACCGGGTGCCGGCGCAGCGC
>JAJAYV010000088.1 GCA_026786045.1 Frankiaceae bacterium
GCGGCGAGCTGCGGCTGGCGGCGTCGGGACCGCGCGCCCTGCTGGTGCGCGGGCGGACCCTCAGCGCCGACGACCGCCGGGTGCTCGGAGCCTTCGCCCGGGCCGCCGTCGCCTCGCTGGAGCGGCAGGAGCTGGCCGAGCAGGCAGCCGAGGCCGCCCGGCTGGCCACCATCGACCAGCTCCGGACCACACTGCTCGCAGGTGTCGGTCACGACCTGCGCACCCCGCTGGCCGGCATCAAGGCCGCCGTCACGAGCCTGCGGGCGGAGGACGTCGACTGGTCCGACGAGCAGCGGGCCGAGCTGCTCGCCGCCGTCGAGAGCTCGGCGGACCGGCTCGACGCGCTGGTGGCCAACCTGCTCGCCTCGTCCCGGCTCGACGCCGGCGCGCTCAGCGTCACCCTCGCCCCGGTCGACGTCGAGGAGATCGTCGGCCGGGGCATCGCCGGCACCGTCGCGTCGCACCGGGTGGTCGTCGACCTCCCGGACGGACTGCCGCTGGTGCTCGTCGACGTCGGCCTGGCCGAGCGGGTCATCGCGAACCTCGTGGACAACGCCCTGCGCCACAGCGGTCGGGGGACCAACGTGCTCGTCACGGCCGTACGCCGGTCGGGCGTGGTGGTGCTGTCGGTGATCGACAGCGGGACCGGCGTCCCGGCCGCGCAGCACGAGCGGCTGTTCGCGCCCTACCAGCGGCTCGGGGACCGCTCGGCCGGCGGGCTGGGCCTGGGGCTGTCGGTGGCCCGCGGCTTCACCGAGGCGATGGGTGGGCGGCTCGAACCGGCAGAGACGCCCGGGGGCGGGCTCACGATGGACGTGCACCTGCGGCCGGCGACGACGTGACGCGCATCCTCGTCGTCGACGACGACACCACCCTGCTCGCGACGCTCAGGCTCAACCTCACCGCGCGCAACTACGACGTGGACGCCGTGACCACCGGAGCCGCCGCCCTGCGCAGCGCCGCCGGCTCGCCGCCGGACCTGGCGATCGTCGACCTCGGCCTGCCGGACATGGACGGCCTCGAGGTCATCGCCGGGCTGCGCCGGCGGTCGCAGCTGCCGATCCTCGTGCTGTCCGCGCGCGGCGAGCAGAGCGACAAGGTGGCCGCGCTCGACGCCGGCAGCGACGACCACATCTCCAAGCCCTTCGGCATGGACGAGCTGCTCGCCCGGGTGCGCGCGGGGCTGCGCCGGCAGGGGAGCGAGCAGGACGCCCCCGTCGTGACGACGGCGGCCTTCACCGCCGACCTCGCCGCGCACACCGTCCGCCGCGCCGACGGGGCCGCCGTCCACCTCACGCCGACCGAGTGGCACCTGCTCGAGGAGCTCGTCCGTCGCCCCGGCCGGCTGGTCGGGCAGCTGGACCTGCTGCGCACCGTGTGGGGCGAGGCCTACGGCGAGGAGTCGCGGCACTACCTGCGCGTCTACATGGCGCAGCTGCGGCGCAAGCTGGAGACCGACCCGGCCCGGCCGGCGCACCTCATCACGGTGCCCGGCAGCGGCTACCGGTTCGAGCCCTGACGTGGACGGCCTCGATCTCGAGCTGGCAGCCGCCGGTCGCCGGCGGCGCGGGGCCGCCCGGCTGCTGCCTCGGCTGCGCCACCCCGCGCAGTTCGTCGTGGTCGGCTTCGGCGGCGCCGTCGCGGTCGGGACTCTCCTGCTGATGCTCCCCGTCGCCCGCCGCGGCCCCGGCGGCGCCGGTGTGCTCGACGCGCTGTTCACCGCGACGTCCGCGGTCTGCGTCACCGGCCTCATCACCGTCGACACCCCGACGTACTGGACGGGCTTCGGCCAGGCGGTCGTCCTGGCCCTCATCCAGGTCGGCGGCTTCGGGATCATGGCGCTCGCGACGCTGCTCGGGCTGCTGGTCGGCGGCCGACTCGGCCTGCGCAACCGGCTCAACGCCCAGGCCGAGGCGAAGACGCTCGGGCTCAGCAACGTCCGCAAGGTGCTGCTCGGCATCGCACGGACCAGCCTGCTCTTCGAGGCCGGCGGGGCGCTGGTCCTGGCGACCCGCTTCTGGTCCAGCCACGACGAGGCGCTCCCGCGCGCCCTGTGGCTGGGTCTGTTCCACGCGGTCTCGGCGTTCAACAACGCCGGCTTCGCGCTCTTCAGCGACAACCTCATCGGCTTCAGCACCGACCCGGTCCTGAGCGCCGCCCTGTGTGTCCTGGTGGTCGCCGGGGGGCTGGGCTTCCCGGTGCTCTTCGAGCTGCGCCGGGCCTGGCGGACCCCGCGCCGGTGGACCCTGCACACCAAGATCGTCCTGTCGATGACCGGGGTGCTGCTGGCGGCCGGGTCGCTGATGTTCCTCGCGCTGGAGTGGGCCAACCCGCGCACCCTCGGACCCCTCGGCGTCGGCGGCAAGGTCGTCGCCGGCGTCTTCCAGGGGGTGCAGCCGCGCACCGCCGGCTTCAACAGCCTCGACACGGGCGCGCTCAACCCCGAGACGCTGCTGGGGACCGACGTTCTCATGTTCATCGGCGGCGGCAGCGCCGGCACCGCCGGCGGGATCAAGGTGACGACCTTCGCCGTGCTGCTGCTCGTGATCCTCACCGAGGTGCGCGGGGACACCGACGTCACCGCCTTCGGACGGCACATCCCGAAGGGCGCACAGAGACAAGCGCTCAGCGTGGCGCTGCTGTCGGTGGCCGCCGTCGTGGGCTCGACCGCGCTGATGCTGCTGCTCACGCCGTTCAGCCTCGACGAGGTGCTGTTCGAGGTCGTGTCGGCGTTCTCCACCGTCGGACTGTCGACGGGGATCACCGCCCAGGTCGGTACCGGCGGTCAGCTGCTGCTCGTCGCGCTGATGTTCGTCGGCCGGCTGGGGCCCATCACCCTGGCCTCGGCGCTCGCCCTGCGCTCGCGGCCGCGGCTCTACGAGCTGCCCGAGGAGCGTCCGATCATCGGCTGACCGCCGTCCCGTCCCCCTGCCACCCGTACGGAGAAGCGATGCCTGACCTGTTCCACCGCAGCAGCAGCAGCAGCAAGGACGACGGCCACGGCCGGCCAGCGAAGGTCGACAGCGTCGTCGTGATCGGGCTCGGCCGGTTCGGCCGCTCCCTCGCACTCGAACTGATGGCGGCCGAGACCGAGGTGCTCGGCATCGACGCCGACGCCGCCATCATCCAGGAGCTGAGCAGCCAGCTGACCCACGCCGTCCGCGCCGACAGCACGAGCGAGGAGACGATGCGGCAGCTCGCCGTGCACGAGTTCGACCGAGCCGTCGTCGCGATCGGCACGAACATCGAAGCGTCCCTGCTGACCGCCTCGCTGCTGAAGAACCTGGGGATCACCAACATCTGGGCGAAGGCGATCAGCGAGGCCCACGGCCGGATCCTGAAGCAGCTCGGCGTGCCGCACGTCGTCTACCCGGAGCACGACATGGGCCGCCGGGTCGCCCACCTGGTCAAGGGTCGGATGCTGGACTTCATCCAGTTCGAGCCGGACTACGCCATGGTGAAGACCGAGCCGCCGGCCCTGCTCCTCGGCATGCCGCTGTCGCAGAGCGGTGTACGGCGCGCCCACGGCGTGACCGTCGTCGGGGTCAAGCGCCCCGACGGCCCCTTCACCCACGCGACCGGCGAGACGGTGCTCGAGCCTGGCGACATGGTGATCCTGTCCGGTCGGCCGCGGGACGTGGAGCGCTTCAGCGAGCTGCGGTGACCGCGTCAAGATGCCGTCAAGATGTCGGCGGACACGCGACGAGCGGCCCCGCCGCGGGTGAGATGGCTGATCGTGCCCTCGACGCCCCGCTCCGCCCCGGACGCCTGACGTGCCCGCGGCCAACCGGCTGGTCAAGCGCGTCGTCGTCGGTCGGGCGCTGCGCTCGGACCGCCAGGGCGAGCAGGAGCTGCCGAAGTACCTGGCGCTGCCCATCTTCGCCAGCGACCCGCTGTCCAGCGTCACGTACGCGACGCAGGAGTTACTCGTCGTCCTCACCCTCGGCGGGCTGTCCTACCTCTACCTGACGCCGTACCTCGCCGCAGGCGTCGTCGCGCTGCTGACCGTCGTGGTGCTGTCCTACCGGCAGCTGGTGCGCGCCTACCCCTCGGGCGGCGGCGACTACGAGGTGGCGTCGGTCAACCTCGGCCGGCGCAGCGGCGGCATCGTCGCCAGCGCGCTGCTCGTCGACTACGTCCTCACCGTGGCCGTGTCCGTCTCGGCCGGCGTGGACAACATCATCAGCGCCGTCGAGGGGCTCGCCGATCACCGCGTCGCCCTGGCGCTCGGCTTCGTCGCCTTCCTCACCGCGATGAACCTGCGCGGGGTGAAGGAGAGCGGCAAGGCCTTTGCGGTCCCGACGTACGGCTTCGTCCTGGGCGTCGCCGCGATGATCGCCTACGGACTGTTCCAGGCGCTGACCGGTGACGCGCCGCAGGCCGAGAGCGCGGCCTACACCGTCGTCCCGGAGGAGGGGAAGGCCGAGCTGGTCGGGCTGGCGTTCGCGTTCCTGGCCCTGCGCGCGTTCGCCTCCGGGTGCACGGCCCTGACGGGGGTCGAGGCCATCGCCAACGGGGTGCCCGCCTTCCGCGCACCCAAGAGCAAGAATGCCGCCACGACGCTGGCCCTGATGGGCGGCATCGCGATGACGATGTTCGTCGGCATCACGGCGTTGGCGATCCTGACCAACGTCCGCTACAGCGAGCACCCGGCCGACCAGTTCGTCGGCTTCGGGGAGGACGAGGTCCAGCGCAGCGTCATCGCGCAGCTGGCGGCCGCGATCTTCGGCGACGGCAGCGCGGGCTTCTTCTATCTGCAGGTCATGGCCGCCGGCATCCTGATCCTGGCGGCGAACACCGCCTTCAACGGCTTCCCGCTGCTCGGCTCGATCCTGGCGCAGGACCGCTTCCTGCCCCGGCAGCTGCACACCCGCGGCGACCGGCTGGTCTTCAGCAACGGGATCCTGCTGCTCGCGACGTTCGCCGGTCTGCTCATCGTCGCTTTCGACGCCTCCGTCACGCGGCTCATCCAGCTCTACATCATCGGGGTCTTCACCGCCTTCACCTTCGGCCAGGCGGGGATGGTGCGGCACTGGAACACCCTGCTGCGCAACGGGTCCGTCACAGCCGACCGCCGGTCCGGCGTCCTGCGCAGCCGGGCCATCAACGCGCTCGGCGCGTCACTGACCGGTGTCGTCCTCGTCATCGTGACGATCACGAAGTTCACCCACGGCGCCTACCTGGTCCTGATCGCGATGCCGATCCTCTACGCGGTGATGCGCAAGATCAACCGGCACTACGAGCGGGTCGCCGTGGAGCTCCAGCCCACCGACGAGGTCGTGCCGCTGCCGAGCCGCAACCACGCGATCGTGCTCGTCTCCCGGGTGCACGCGCCGACCCTGCGGGCGCTCGCCTACGCGCAGGCCACCCGGCCGCACGACCTCACCGCGCTGACCGTGTCGGTCGACCCGGCCGAGGCGCGGGCCCTGCAGGACGAGTGGGAGCGCAGGGGGATCACCGTGCCGCTGACGCTGCTCGACTCGCCCTACCGGGAGATCACCCGGCCGGTCCTCGACTACGTCCGCGACCTGCGGCGCAAGAGCCCCCGCGACGTCGTCACCGTGTTCATCCCGGAGTACGTCGTCGGGCACTGGTGGGAGCAGCTGCTGCACAACCAGAGCGCGCTGCGGCTCAAGACCCGGCTGCTGTTCCAGCCGGGCGTGATGGTCACCAACGTGGCATACCAGCTTCGCTCGTCGTCCGGGCGGGACGGCGACGACGGGCCGTCGCCCGGTGCGGCGCGACGGGGAGGCAGCGGCACCGCCTGAGCCGGCTCAGCCGCGGCTGTACATCACGTCGACCGAGTGCCGCCGGAAGCCCAGCCTCTCGTACGTCTTGACCGCCGCGGTGTTGCTCTCGTCGACGTAGAGCAGCACCTCCGCGAGGCCCCGGTGGCGCAGCGAGTGCAGCCCGACCAGCGTCAGCGCGGGACCGAGCCCGCGGCCCTGCTCAGCCGGGTCGACGCCCACGATGTAGACCTCGCCGATCGGCGGGTGGTCGTGGTGCTCGTGCGCGGGGTGCTCGGCGTCGTGCTCGTGCGCGACGTCGCCGCCGTGACCGCCGTGCACCTTGGTCCAGTGGAAGCCGACCAGGCGGCGCTGCCCGCCCTCGACCTGCTCGGCGAGGAAGAAGCCCTTCGGGTCGAACCACGGCTCCTGCTCGCGCAGCTCGACCTCGTGCAGCCCCCAGCCGCCCTGGTCGGGGTGGTCGACGAAGGCGCGGTTGTTCAGCTCGGTCCAGGCCTGCTCGTCCTGCCCGGGCTCGAACGTGCGCAGCTCCACGCCGTCGGGGAGCACGGGCTCGGGCAGCGGCTCGCTCAGCGAGCGGCGCATCTGGAAGAGCACGCGGCTTCGCGAGAAGCCCAGCCCCGCAGCCATCTTCGCGGCGGCGGGCGCGTCGCCGTGGGCCCACAGCCGCAGCCGGCCGTCCGGGCTCTGCAGCAGCAGCTCCTCGACCAGCGCCCGCCCTAGCCCGTGCCCGCGGGCCGTGGGTGCCACGGCGAGCTCCGCGCTGGACCCCTCGACCTGGTCGGTGACGTCGAGGTGGGCGTACGCCAGCACCTCCTCGCCGTGGCGCACGAGGAGGTTGCGCACCTCGGCGTCGCCGCCGTACGGCAGGTGCAGCAGGACGTGCTCGGACAGCGCCGGGACCCCGTCGGCGGCCTCGACGGCCTGCACCAGCCGGTGCACGGCCTGCACGTCCGGGGGCGGGAGGCGGCCGAGGACGTCGCAGGTGGGAGGCACGCTCGAACGCTACGCGGGCGGGCTCAGCCCGGCGCGGGGGAGCCGGGCGGCTCCGTGACCGGCGGCGGCGAGGGGGCCGGGGTCCCGAGCGCGAGCAGCTCGGCGTAGTCGCTGCGGTCCACGGGCTCCTCGGCCAACGAGGTGTCGCCGCGCGGCACCGGCAGGTCCTCGCCGTCGAGGCGGAAGCGCACCGCCCGCGCCCGGCCGGGGACGGTGAGCGTGGCGACGACCTGCGCGAAGCCCAGCGGCGAGGTGCTGATCTGGGTGCTCTCGCCCCCGAGGGTGACGACGGCGACGCCGTTGCGGCCAACCTCGACGCTCTCGACCGCGAAGGTCGTCGGCAGTGCGGAGCGGATCCCGGCCTCGGCCCGGGGGGGGGGGGGGGGCGGCCCCCCCCCGGGGGCCCGCCCCCCCCCCCCCCGGGGGCCCCCCCCCCCCCCCGGGGGGGGCCCCCCCC
>JAJAYV010000089.1 GCA_026786045.1 Frankiaceae bacterium
AGCCGGTGGTGTCGGCGTCGTCGTAGCGGTGCCCGAGGCAGGCGGTGTGGCTGCCGAGCGAGCCGTCGACGAACAGGTCGCCGCCGACGCCGTGCGCGCCGAGTGCCCGGGCCCGCTCGATCCCGCCGTCCAGGGCCAGCTCGCCCCAGTAGCCGAGCACGGTCGGCCCCGGCTCGGCCCGGGCCAGCTCCAGCAGGATCGCGAAGTCGTCCTCGCCGTCGATGCCGGGGCCGCCGCACTCGTGCAGGCAGCCGATCCCCAGGGACCCGGCGCGGGCGCGCGCGGCCCGCTGGGCGTCGCGGCGCTGGGCCGCTCCCAGGCCCTGGAAGGCGGCGCGGCGCACGGCGGAGTGCGACTCCTCCTTGACCAGCCCGTCGCCGGCCCAGCCGTCGAGCCCGCGCGCCTCGGGCGCGGCAGCGAGCAGCGCGCTCGAGGCGACCGCGCTGTGGCAGTCGGTACGCGCCAGGTAGACCACGCCGCCGTAGCTGGCCCGGTCCAGCTCGGCCGCGGTCGGCGGACGGCGCTCCGGCCAGGCGTCCTCCTCCCAGCCGGTGCCGAGCACCACTCCCCCGCGCGCCGCACGGGCGGCCTGTGCGACCCGGTCGAGCACCACGGCCAGCGACGGCGCGTCGGCCAGGTCCAGACCGGTGAGCGCGAGCCCGGTCGTCGTGGTGTGGACGTGCGCGTCGACGAACGCCGGTGCCACCCAGGCGTCGTCGAGGTCGACGGTCACGTCGGCGCTCAACGCGTCGGCCGCCCCCTCGGAGCCGACCCAGGCGACGGTGTCGCCGTCGACGAGCAGGGCGGTGGCGAACGGGTCGGCGGGCGAGCGCACCCGGCCGCGGCGGTAGAGCGTCGTGGTCACGCGCGCGAGCCTACGAGCCTCGGGCGCGACGGGCGATCCGCCTGCGTGGCGTCTTCCCGGCGGGAGGATCGCCCCCTACAGTGGGCCGATGACGACTCTCGCGCCCGGCGCGCCCCCGGTGACCCCGGCGACCGTCCACGACGTCCTGCGCCGCAGCCTGCTGGTCGACGGCTTCGACATGGTGCTCGACCTGGAGGCCAGCGCAGGCTCCCGGCTGGTCGACGCCCGGGACGGGACGGCCTACCTCGACCTGTTCACGTTCTTCGCCAGCAGCGCCCTCGGGATGAACCACCCGGCGCTCGCCCACGACCCGGTCTTCCGCCAGGAGCTGCTCACGGCGGCGCTCAACAAGCCGAGCAACTCCGACGTCTACAGCGAGCCGATGGCGCGCTTCGTCGCGACGTTCGCCCGGGTCCTCGGCGACCCCGGCCTGCCCTACCTGTTCTTCGTCGAGGGCGGCGCCCTCGCGGTCGAGAACGCGCTCAAGGTCGCCTTCGACTGGAAGACCCGCTGGAACGAGGCGCACGGGATCGACCCCGCGCTCGGCACCAAGGTGCTGCACCTGCGCGACGCCTTCCACGGCCGTAGCGGCTACACGATGAGCCTGACCAACACCGACCCGGTGAAGGTCGCCCGCTTCCCGCAGTTCGCCTGGCCGCGGATCAGCAACCCGTACCTGTCCGAGGGCGCCGACGTCGCGGCCCGCGAGCGCGCCACGCTTGCCGAGGCCCGCGCGGCCTTCGAGATGCACCCGCACGACATCGCCTGCTTCATCATGGAACCGATCCAGGGCGAGGGCGGCGACCACCACTTCCGCCCGGAGTTCCTGCAGGCGATGCAGGCGCTGTGCCACGAGCACGACGCGTTGCTCGTCCTCGACGAGGTGCAGACCGGCGCCGGGCTGACCGGCACCGCCTGGGCCTTCCAGCAGCTCGGCGTGCAGCCCGACGTCGTGGCCTTCGGCAAGAAGACCCAGGTCTGCGGCCTCATGGCCGGCGGACGCGTCGACGAGGTGCCGGACAACGTCTTCGCCGTCGGCTCGCGGATCAACTCCACGTGGGGCGGCTCGCTCACCGACATGGTCCGCGCCCGGCGGATCCTCGAGGTCGTCGAGGCCGACGGGCTGATCGCCCGCGCCGCCTCACTCGGCCCGGTGCTGCTCGACCTGTTGCGCGAGCTCGCCGCCGCCCACCCCGAGGTCACCGACGTCCGCGGACGTGGCCTGATGTGCGCGTTCTCGCTGCCCGACGCGGCCCTGCGCGACGAGGTCCTCACGGCCCTGCGCGAGGATGAGCGCGTCCTGCTGCTCGGCTGCGGCACCCGCAGCGTGCGGTTCCGTCCGGCCCTGACCGTTTCTCCCGACGACCTGGCCGCCGCCGTCGCCGCGCTCGACCGCGTCCTGTCACGAAAGGCCTCTGCATGACCCGCGTCGACTCCTCCGTCAACGGCCGCCCGCTCGTCGGCGCCGCCGGGACCACCACCTCCACCAACCCGGCGCAGCTGACCGACGTCGTCGCCGAGGTGTCCTTGGCGAAGGCCGACCAGGTGGTGGAGGCGTTCCGGGCCGCCAAGGCCGCGCAGCCCGCCTGGGCCGCCACCCCCGCGCCGGTGCGCGGGCAGGTGATCGCCCGCATCGGCCGGCTGGTCGAGGAGAACTTCGAGGCGCTCGCTCAGCTGGTCACCCGCGAGGTCGGCAAGCCGATCGCCGAGGCCCGCGGCGAGGTGCAGGAGATCGTCGACACCTGCGACTTCTTCCTCGGCGAGGGCCGGCGGCTCTACGGCCAGACCGTCCCGAGCGAGATGCGCGACAAGCAGCTGTTCACCTTCCGGGTGCCCGTCGGCGTCGCCGGCATCATCACCGCCGGCAACTTCCCGACCGCCGTGCCGAGCTGGTACCTCGTGCCGGCACTGCTCTGCGGCAACGCCGTCGTCTGGAAGCCGGCCGAGTACTCCGCCGCCCTCGGCGACGCGCTGCACCGCCTGTTCGTCGCCGGCGGCCTGCCCGACGGCGTGCTCAACACCGTGCACGCCGACGGGCCCGCGACCTTCGAGGGGCTCGAGAAGGCCCTGCAGGCAGGGCTGGTCAACAAGATCGGCTTCACCGGCTCGTCCGAGGTGGGCGTGCGGATCGGCGAGCTCGCCGGCCGGCACCTGCAGAACGCCTGCCTCGAGCTGGGCGGCAAGAACCCGCTCGTCGTCATGCCCGACGCCGACCTGGACCTGGCTGCCGAAGGCGCGCTGTTCTCCGGCTTCGGCACGGCTGGTCAGCGCTGCACCTCGCTCGGCGTCGCGATCGTGCACGACGACGTCTACGACGCCTTCCTCGAGAAGTTCCTGTCCCGCGTCGAGAGCGCCGTCGTCGGCGACCCGACCGACCCCTCGGTGCTGTACGGCCCGATGCTCGGCGAGCGCTTCCTCGACGGCTTCGAGAAGTGGCTGGGCGAGGTGCAGCCGCACCACGAGGTGCACGGCTCCACGGGCACCGGCCGCATCACCGCCGACAACCCGCGCGAGGGCTTCGTCGGCGACCCCGACGCGGGAGTCTTCGCCCACCCAGCTGTCGTCACCGGCGTGCGACCCGATGACGCGCTCTACCGCAACGAGACGTTCGGGCCGCTGGTGTCGGTGATGCGCTTCTCCACCTTCGACGAGGCCGTCGAGCTGGCGAACGGCCACGGCTACGGCCTCTCCGCGGCGATCTACACACGCGACGCGCAGGCGGCCTTCCGCTTCCGCGAGCGCGTGTCGGCCGGGATGCTGTCGGTGAACAACTCGACCTCCGGCGCGGAGGCGCACCTGCCCTTCGGCGGCAACGGCAAGAGCGGCAACGGCTCGCGCCAGTCCGGCGTGTGGGTGCTCGACCAGTTCACCCGCTGGCAGTCGATGAACTGGGACTACGCCGGCAAGCTGCAGAAGGCGCAGATGGACGTCGAGGTGCCCAGCGGCGACCCGGCCTTCCGCCTCTGACCGGTGCAGCCGGCGTGGTCGCCATGGCTGAGGGCGACCACGTCCCGCTGCGCCCCGTCTAGCGGAGGCGGTCCTGGTCGCGGACCGAGGTGGCGTCGTCGCGCGAGCCGTCGTGCCGGGTGTCGTCGCTCAGGTCGCGGTCGTCGCGCGGGTGGGGCTCGCCGGAGTCCTCGCTCACGAGCTCCTCGAAGACCTGACGGAAGTGCAGCATCCCCTGGCGGACCTGCTCGGTGTCGGCCTGGTTGCTGGTGTTGGCCTGCTCGATGGCGTGGCCGGCGCGGAAACCCTCCAAGACGCGGCCGTGCTCGACGGACAGCATCCGCTCGGACTCGCGGGAGTCGCCGGTCGGGAAGCCACGCTCGTCGAGCAGCTGGGTGAGCAGGGCGTCGGCCTCGGACAGCGCCAGGACGGGGTTGTCCACGAAGCGGCTCTGCACGCCGTCCCAGGCGGTGAGGTAGCGCTGGCGGCTGGCCGAGGACAGCGGCCGGATGTCGAGCTTCTCGTGCTCCTGCTTGCGCTGCCCGAGCTCGCGCTCGGCGTCGCGCCGCTTGTCGGAGGTCTCGACCGTGCGGTCGTACTCGTCGCCGAAGGTGCCGCGCAGCTCCTGCGTGCGCTTCTTCTTCCTCGCCGCGGCGAGGACGGCCGCGACGATGAGCAGCACGACGACGATCGCGACGACGAGCAGGACGATCTCGGTGCTGGTCATGTTCGGCTCCTCGATGGGGGGCGGGCCGGGCACCCGGAGCCTTCCCGTCGCGCTGCAGCGGCAACCGGGACGCGGCCCAGCGATCGTGACGCTCTGGTGACGGCGCGTGCGGACCTGCTGCTTCGGGGTAGGCCGGTGGCATGCCGACCGACGCTGACGACGCCGCGCTCGCCCTCGACGAGAGCGGTCCGGGCGAGGTGGCGCTGCCGACCTTCCCGGTGCTCGCCCGGCTGCGGAGCGTCGCGCCCGACGAGGCGGCCGCGCTGGCCGACGCGCGCCAGCAGCTGGCACCGGTCGCCGGGATGTACGACGACGTCGCGGTCGAGCGCCGCGAGGACGACGGCAGCTTCTGGGTCGTCGCCCGCTTCGTCACCGTCAGCGTCGACGCGCACACCGCCGTGCTCGGCGTGCACGGGTCGTTGTCGGACGCCGCCGTCCCCGTCGACGAGGTCTGGGTGGCGCCCTAGCTTCAGCGCCCCGTGCGGTACCAGTTCGGGGAGGTGTTGGGCGGCGGGTCGTAGGTCGCCTTGACCACCAGCAGGTTCGGCCCGCCGGAGGCGATGCCCTCGGCCACCGCCGCGGTCAACCCATCGACCGTGACCTCGCGCGCCGGCACGCGGAAGGCGGCCGCCAGCGCGACGAAGTCGGGCGGATCGAGCTCGGTGCCGACCGGCTCCTCGCCGTCCTTGACGAAGTCGTAGCGCAGCATCCCGTAGCCGCCGTCGTCGACGAGCACGACAGTCACCGGCAGCCGCTCCTGTGCCGCAGTCGCGAGATCCCCGCAGGCGAAGAGGAACCCGCCGTCGCCCACCACGGCGACGGTCGGCCGGCCCGAGAGCGCCGTGCCCAGGGAGGCGGGGAAGCCGAACCCGAGCGTGCCCCACCCGCCCGCGTAGGCGAGG
>JAJAYV010000090.1 GCA_026786045.1 Frankiaceae bacterium
CCGCAGACCCGCAGCCGCAACGAAGCGCTGCTCTGCGACGCCCGGATCACCCGCGTCCTGCTCAACCACACCGGTCAGGTCCGCAGCCTCGAAGTCCTGTCCGACACGAACAGCAAAGCCCAGCGCATCGCGCTGGCCGCACGCGACGGCGGCTGCGCCCGCGGCTGCACCCGACCACCGGCCTTCTGCGACGCCCACCACCTCGTCCACCGCGAACACGGCGGCGACACCACCCTGGACAACCTGGTGCTGCTCTGTAGACGACACCACGTCATGTGGCACCAAGGCCGACTGCTCCTCCGCGACCTGCACCTCCCCTGGCTGCCACCCGCACCAGCCCCACCCATCCGGGCCGCGGCATGAGCGGCAGTGGTGCCTCAGTCGCTCTCGACCGGGCGACGATGGTGCGACGACTGTGCGACCCGTCGTACGCGGCAGCTCCGCCGTGCTTGGCTGCACGGGTGGTGAGGACGGACGGAGCAGGGTGCCGGGCCGTGGGAGCGGCGGCGGTCCTGCTGCTGCTGACGGCCTGCAGCTCCGGCGGCGACGGGGACGTCGGGGCGAGCGCCTCGGCCACGAGCAGTCCGTCGCCCAGCGCGGCCGCGACCCTCGGCCCCACCGGTAGCCCGGCGACTGGTCCGGTGACAGACCCCAGCGCAGACCCTGCCGCCGTACCGCCCGCCGACGCACAGCCCTGCCCGGCCGAGTACGACACGGCAACGCCGCAGCCGTGGGTGCCGGCGCCGCCGGGCACCGAGACCGAGGGCCGGCTGGCACCGGACGCCGACCCCGTCGAGGTGGTGCTCTGCCGCTACGCGGCCGTCACCACCGGACCGGCAGCGCTCGACGGACCGCCGGTCCGGATCGGGGTCGACCTGCAGCGGGTCCGCACCGACCTGCAGGTCCCGCCGAAGGCGGCGGACAACCGCGCCTGCACGCCCGAGGACCCGCGGGTGCCCTACCTCGCCCGGCTCACCTACCCCGACGGCGACCTGTGGGTGTCGAGCACGGACACGGCGAACGGGTGCGCCGACACCGGAAACGGGGTGCTCGTGTCCGGTAGCTCGCGCGGCGCGCAGCTCGCCGCCTCGTACGACGCGGGGGCCTGGGTCCCGGCAGTCGGCTCCTGACGGCACGCACGTCCCCTGCGAGGATGACGGCCATGACGACGCTCGACCGCACCGGTCCGGACACCCACGAGGTCACCAACCAGGTGCCGCCCCTGGTCGGCCACGACACGGCCGCGGACCCCGTCCTGCTCGCCGGGCTGGAGCGGGAGGGCGCCGGCTGGTACGCCGACGACCTGCACCGGCTGGGCCGGCTCGCGGGCTCCGAGCAGGCCCAGCAGTGGGGCGACCAGGCCAACAGGGTCGAGCCGGTCCTGCGCACCCACGACCGCTACGGCCACCGGATCGACGAGGTCGAGTTCCACCCAGCGTGGCACTCGCTCATGGACGTTGCCGTCAGCGAGGGGCTGGCCGGCGCACCGTGGGCCGACGACCGCCCGGGTGCGCACGTCGCGCGCGCAGCGGGGTCGTACGCCTGGGGACAGGTCGAGGCCGGCCACGGCTGCCCGATCTCGATGACCTACGCGGTCGTCCCCGCGCTGCGCACGACGCCCGAGCTGGCCGCCGTCTACGAGCCGCTGCTCACCAGCCGCACCTACGACCCCGGCCTGCGCGTCCCGACCACCAAGGCCGGGCTGCTGGCGGGCATGGGCATGACCGAGAAGCAGGGCGGCTCCGACGTCCGCGCCAACACCACGACCGCGACGCCGCAGGGGGACGGGACCTGGCAGCTACGCGGCCACAAGTGGTTCACCAGCGCACCGATGTGCGACGTCTTCCTCGTGCTCGCACAGGCGCCGGCGGGGCTGTCCTGCTTCCTCATTCCGCGGATCCTGCCGGGTGGCGAGCGCAACGTGTTCCGCATCCAGCGGCTCAAGGACAAGCTGGGCAACCGCAGCAACGCCAGCAGCGAGCCCGAGCTCGACGGCACCGTCGCGTGGCTGGTCGGCGAGGAGGGCCGCGGCGTCCGGACCATCATCGAGATGGTCGCGATGACCCGGCTGGACTGCGTCATCGGCAGCGCGGGCGGCATGCGTGCCGCGGTCGTGCAGGCCGCCCACCACGCGACGCACCGCAGCGCCTTCGGCGGCGCGCTGGTCGACAAGCCGCTGATGCGCAACGTGCTCGCCGACCTCCAGCTCGAGTCGGAGGCCGCGGCCACGCTCATGCTCCGCCTGGCCGGTGCGGTCGATCGGGCCCAGGGGAGCAAGGGACAGCGCGGTGACGAGCAGGAGCAGGCCTTCAAGCGGATCGCCGTCGCCGTCGGGAAGTACTGGGTCTGCAAGCGCCAGCCGGCGGTCGTCGCCGAGGCGCTGGAGTGCCTGGGTGGCAACGGCTACGTCGAGGACTCCGGCCTGCCGCGGCTCTACCGCGAGGCGCCGCTGAACTCGATCTGGGAGGGCTCGGGCAACGTCCAGGCGCTCGACGTCCTGCGCGCGATGACCCGCGAGCCGGCCAGCGTCGACGCCTTCTTCGCCGAGGTCGACCTGGCCCGCGGCGCCGACCCGCGGCTGGACGACGCGGTCGTCGGGCTCCACGCCGGCCTGACCGACCTCGACGACGTCGAGAGCAGGGCCCGCCGCCTCGTCGAGCGGATGGCACTGGTGCTGCAGGGATCGCTGCTCGTGCGGCACGCCCCCGCCGCCGTCGCCGACGCGTTCTGCGCCAGCCGGCTGGCCGGCGACTGGGGCCACGCGTTCGGCACCCTGCCCAGGGGCGTCGACACCGGCGCGGTGCTCGAGCGGGCGCTGCCGCAGGGCTGAGCCGCTGCGACTACCGCTCGACGGTGCGCATGTCCGGGTAGCGGTCGCCGACGACGTCACCTGCCGGCACGGCCGCCTCGAGCCGTGCCAGTTCGTCGGCGGTGAGGACGAGGGCGCGCGCGGCGGCGTTCTCCTCGAGGTAGCGGCGGCGCTTGGTCCCCGGGATCGGCACGACGTCCTCGCCCTTGGCCGCGACCCACGCCAGCGCGAGCTGCCCTGGCGTGCAGCCTTTCTCGTCGGCGAGCTCGCGCACGCGACGCACCAGCGCCAGGTTGGCGTCGAGCGCCTCCTGCGCGAAGCGCGGGTTGCCGCGTCGGAAGTCGTCCTCGGCGAGGTTGTCCCGCGAGGTGATCGCGCCGGTCAGCACGCCTCGTCCCAGCGGGCTGTACGCCACCAGTCCGATGCCGAGCTCGCGCAGCGCCGGCAGGACGGCGCGCTCGACGTCGCGGCTGAACAGGCTGTACTCGCTCTGCACTGCCGTGATCGGGTGGACGGCGTGCGCCCGCCGGACCGTCTCCGCCGACGTCTCGGACAGTCCGAGATGGCGCACCTTGCCGGCCGCGACGAGCTCGGCCATCGCCCCGACGGTCTGCTCGATCGGCACCTGCAGGTCGACCCGGTGCTGGTAGTAGAGGTCGATCACGTCGACCCCGAGCCGCTGCAGCGACGCGTCGCAGGCCGCTCGGACGTACGCCGGGTCGCCGGCGATGCCGACCCGCCCGCTGTCGCGGACGATGCCGAACTTCGTGGCCAGCACGACCTCGTCGCGCCGGTCGGCGATCGCCCGGCCGACGAGCTGCTCGTTGGTGAACGGGCCGTACATGTCGGCGGTGTCGAGGAAGGTGATGCCCAGGTCGAGCGCGCGTCCGATGGTCGCGAGGGCCTCGCCCTCGTCGGTGGTCCCGTAGAACTCCGACATCCCCATGCAGCCCAGGCCCTGGGCCGAGACGAGCAGGTCGGGGCCGAGCGCGCGCGTCGAGGTCATGCCCGAGTGGACCACGACGCCTCGGTGCGGCCGACTCCTGCCGGGCGGCCCTGCGCGTACTAGCGTCGCTGGGGTGCCGCCTCCAGCGAAGACCGCCGCCCGCCGCGCGCCCGCGAAGGGCCGCGCCCCCACCTCGGACTACCGGGTGGAGCGGTTCACCCTCGACAACGGCCTGCGGGTGGTGCTCAGCCCCGACCCGAGCAGCCCCGTCGTCGCCGTCGCCGTCTACTACGACGTGGGCATGCGCAGCGAGCCCGAGGGCCGCACCGGCTTCGCCCACCTCTTCGAGCACCTGATGTTCCAGGGCAGCGCGAGCCTCGGCAAGACCGAGCACTTCACCCACGTGCAGGGCAACGGCGGCACGCTGAACGGCTCGACGCACGTCGACTACACCAACTACTACGAGGTCATGCCGAGCGCGGCGACCGAGCTCGCGCTGTTCCTCGAGGCCGACCGCATGCGCAGCGTCGCGGTCACCCAGGACAACCTCGACAACCAGATCGCGGTCGTGCAGAACGAGATCCGGGTCAACGTCCTCAACCGGCCGTACGGCGGCTTCCCGTGGCTGCTCGTGCCGCCGGTGCTGTTCGGCGACTTCGCGAACAGCCACAACGGCTACGGCGACTTCATCGACCTGGAGAGCTCGACGCTCGAGGACGCGCAGGGCTTCTTCGACCGCTACTACGCGCCGGGCAACGCGGTCCTCACCGTCGTGGGCGACCTCGACGTCGCGCAGGTCACCGCCTGGGTGCACCAGCACTTCGGTGACATCCCGGCGCGCCCCGTGCCCGAGCGGCCGAGCTTCGCCGAGCCGCTGCCGACCGAGGAGCGCCGCGCGACCGTGCATGACCGGCTCGCCCCGGCGCCGGCCGTCGCGATGGCCTGGCGCGTGCCCGACCCGCAGGACCTGACGACCTACCTGCCGTACGTCGTGCTCGCGGAGGTGCTCACCGACGGCGACGCGAGCCGGCTGCAGGAGCGGATGCTGCTGCAGGACCGCAGCGCCACCCACATCAGCGGCTACCTGGGCCTGCTCGGCGACCCGCTCGATGCGCGCGACCCGACGCCGCTGCTGCTCGAGGTGCACCACCCCGAGCAGACGCCGGTCGAGGCGGTCCTTGCGACCGTCGACGAGGAGATCGAGCGGCTCGCCACCGGGGGACTGCCGCAGGCCGAGCTCGACCGCACCGTCGCGCGGATGACCTCGCGCTACTTGCGCGAGATCGACTCCGTGCTCGGGCGGGCCACGACGATGGCCGTCTTCGAGCAGCAGCGCGACCGCGCCGAGCTGGTGAACGAGCTGCCCGGCCTGCTGCGGCAGGTCACCGCCGAAGCAGTCCAAGCCGCCGCCGCCACCCTGACTAAGGACGCCCGCACCGTGCTCGAGCTCCGCCCGGGTGGTGCCGCATGACCGCGCCCGCCCCGACCGCCCGGCCCGTCCCCGCCGTCGGGAAGCCCCGCCCGCTCAAGCTGCCGAGCGTCGCCGAGCGTCGCCTCGACAACGGCCTGCGCGTGCTGGCTGTCCGCCGCCCGGGGGTCCCGCTGGCCGAGCTGCGGCTGCGCATCCCCTTCGCGGCGCCGACCGGCAAGACCGGCCGCGTCCACACAGCGCAGGCGGCGCTGCTCGGCGACACCCTGCTGTCCGGTACCGCCAGCCGCGACGCCGCCCAGCTCGCGGCCGACGTCCAGGCGCTCGGCGGCCAGCTGTCGGCCAGCACCGACGCGGACCGGCTCGGCTTCGGCGGCTCGGTGCTCGTCGACGGCCTCCCTGGCCTGCTCGAGCTGCTCGCCGACGTGCTGACCGGGGCGAGCTACCCCAAGCGCGAGGTCGTCGGCGAGCGTGACCGGTTCGTGCAGGAGCTGGCCATCTACCGCAGCCAGGCCTCTGTCATCGCGCGGGAAGCCCTGCTGCACAGGCTGTACGGCGACCACCCGTACGGCCGCGAGCTGCCGACCGCCGAGCAGGTGGAGCAGGTCAAGGCGAGCGGCCTGCGCGCGCTGCACGCCAAGCGCGTGGTGCCGGCCGGCAGCATCCTCACCGTGGTCGGCGACCTCACGCCCGCGCGGATGCTCGGGCTGGTCGAGCAGGCGCTCGGCGGCTGGACCGCCACCGGCAGCGCCCACGACACCCCGCCGGTGCCGGCGACGACCGCTGGCCCGGCGCTGCTTCTCGACCGTCCCGGCGCGGTCCAGACGACCCTGCGGATGGCCGCCTCCGCGCCGTCGCGGGCCAGTGCGGACTACGCCGCGTTCACGCTGGCGAACCTGGTCTTCGGCGGCTACTTCTCCAGCCGCTGGGTGGCCAACATCCGCGAGGACAAGGGCTACACCTACAGCCCGCACGCGCAGGTCGAGCACCCGCCGGCCGGGTCCCGGATCACCGTCAGCGCGGACGTCTCCACCCCGACGACCGCCGCGGCGCTGCTCGAGACCGTCTACGAGCTCGGCCGGGTGGCGACCACGCCGGTTTCGCAGGGCGAGCTCGACCAGGCCCGCCGCTACGCGGTCGGCACGCTCGCGCTCGGCACGAGCAGCCAGGCGGGGCTGGCCTCCACCCTGTCGCAGCTGGCCGGCGCCGGGCTGGGCCTGGACTACCTGCGCGACTACCCGCAGCAGCTGGCCGCGGTGACCGTCGACTCCGCGCTCGAGGCGGCCGCGCGCTACCTCGCGCCGAACCGGCTCACGACCGTGCTCGTCGGCGACGTCTCGGAGATCGAGGCGCCGCTGCGCACGCTGGTGGACCTCCAGCTCGGGTGACCGGCGTGCCGGCGCTGTCGCGCGCCACCGTCGACCGCGACGCCAAGACGCGCGACGACCCGACGGCGCTCGAGCTGGCCTGGGCCACCGCCCGGGTGCTGGTCGTCCAGGAGGGCGCTGCGCTCGTCGCCGAGGACGACCGGCCGCGGCTGGTGCTGCTCGAGGCCGCCGACGCCCCCGAGGGCGAGCGGTTCTACCTCGGCCGCGACGCCGACGGGCCGGTCTTCGCCGTGACCGGCGAGCTACCCCGGCGCCTGGGGGCCCGCCGGCTCGGGCTGCGCGATGTCGGCGCGCTGCTCGACGACCGCGACGCCGGGCTGCTCGTGCACGCCGTCGGGCTGGCCAACTGGCACGCCACCCACCCGCACTGCGCCCGCTGCGGCGCGGCGACGGAGGTGGTCCGCGGCGGCACGGTGCGCCGCTGCCCGGTCGACGCGAGCATGCACTTCCCGCGCACCGACCCGGCGATGATCGTGCTCGTGCACGACGGCGGCGACCGCTGCGTGCTCGGCCGGCAGTCCGTCTGGCCCGCCGGGCGCTTCTCCACCCTCGCCGGCTTCGTCGAGCCGGGGGAGAGCGCCGAGCAGGCGGTCGTGCGCGAGGTCGCCGAGGAGACCGGCCTGGCCGTCGACGAGGTCGCGTACGTCTCGAGCCAGCCGTGGCCGTTCCCGTCCAGCCTCATGCTCGGCTTCCGGGCGCGCTGCGCCGGCGATGCCGTGCCGGTGCCGGTCGACGGCGAGCTGGAGCAGGTGCGCTGGTTCTCCCGGGACGAGCTGCGCGGCGCCGGACCGTGGGGAGCCCCCGGCGGCGGCGTGCAGCTGCCGGGCTCGGTGTCGATCGCCCGGCTGCTCATCGACGGCTGGCTCGCCGAGGACTGACCGCCTCCCTGCAGGGGCAGGAGCCGGGAGTGACCACCACCGACAGCGCGGAGCAGACCGCCCGCGACGTGCACGACAGCCGCGCCGTCGAGGTCCTGGCCCGCCTGGGGCTCGCGAGCCGCGGGCTCGTCTGGCTCGTCCTCGGCTTCCTCGCCGGGTCGCTCGCGCTGGGCGGGTCGGCCCAGGCCGATCAGGGTGGCGTGCTGCGGGCGCTCAAGGACACGGCGTTCGGTGGGCCGCTGCTGGCGGTCCTCGGGATCGGCTTCGCCGGCTACGCCCTGTGGCTGCTGCTGTCCGCCGCCGTCGGCCACCGCGACGAGGACGGCAAGAAGCGCGTGCTGCACCGGCTGACCTCGCTCGGCAAGGGGCTGGTCTACGCGGCGCTGTCCTTCAGCACCTTCGCCTTCCTGCTGCGCGACGGCAGCGGCGGCGGGTCGGCCCAGTCGCGCACCGCCGAGGCGATGTCCTACCCCGGCGGTCGCCTCGCGGTCGGCGTCGCCGGCCTCGTCGTGGTCGGCATCGGCGTGTACATCGCCGTGAAGGGCCTGCGGCGCAAGCACTCCGAGTCCCTGGAGGACTACCGCGTCCCGTCAGCGCTCCGCCGCCCGGCGATCCTCGTGGGCGCGGTGGGCTACATCGGCCGGGGCCTCACGCTTGGGCTCGTCGGCGCCTTCCTCGTCCAGGCGGCCGCGACGTTCGACCCCGACGACGCCAAGGGCCTGGACGCCGCGCTCCAGGCCGTCGCCGGCCAGCCGTACGGCCGGGTGCTGCTCGGGCTCATGGTGATCGGGATGCTGGCCTACGCGGTGTGGTCCTTCGTCGAGGCGGCCTACCGCGAGATCTAAGCCGCCCCCGCCCCCGTCGCCGTCCCCAGGCCTGTGGCTTCGACGTGGCGCGCGACGGCGTGGGCGTGCCAGCGCACCCCGGTGGGATTGCGTGCGCCGGCCCGGTTGAGCGCGGCGGCGATGGTGTGCAGCGAGGCGCCGCCGCGGTGCAGCTGGGC
>JAJAYV010000091.1 GCA_026786045.1 Frankiaceae bacterium
CGTGTACGCCGTGCTGGTCCTACGCACCGTCAACGGGCTGGACGACGACATCTTCGTGCCGGCGCTCTCCACGACGGTCGGCGTGCTGCTGCTGCTGGTCTGCGTCGGTGTCTTCGTCGCCTACATCCACCACATCACCTCGATGATCCAGATCTCGTCGATCCTCGCCTCGATCTCCAGTGAGACCCGGGCGGTCCTCGAGAAGGAGATGCCGACCGGCCTTCCCCCGACGCCGTTGGTGGTCCGGCCGCGCAGTCCGGTGGCGGTCCTTCCCGCCCATCGTTCGGGGGTGCTGCTGGACCTGGACGTCGGCGGCCTGGTGCGCCTGGCCCGCGACGCCGACGTGGCGCTGGTCAGCAAGCTGCACTACGGCGGCTTCGTCCCCGAGGGGGCGCCCCTGCTCGAGGTGCACCGAGGCGACGCCGCCCGGCTGGACGCCAAGGCGGCCGTACACGCCTTCCGGCTCGGGCAGGAGCGCACCATGCAGCGCGACGTGGCCTTCGGCTTCCGGCAGCTGGCCGACATCGCGGCCAAGGCGCTCTCGCCCGGTGTCAACGACCCCACCAGCGCGGTGCAGGCGCTCGACGGGATGCACGACCTGCTCCGCCGGCTGGCCACCCGGACCCTGCCGACGGGCGCCCACGCCGACGCGGAGGGGCAGATCCGGCTCTACCTGCCGCAGCCGCACTTCGCGGACTACCTCAGCCTGGCCTTGGACGAGTCGGACCAGTACGGCGCCGACTCCATCCAGGTGCAGCAGCGCATCACCGCGCTGCTCGAGGACGTGCGGGCCGCCGCGCTGCCGGAGCACCGGGCGCCCCTGGACGCCCGCATCGCGGCGCGAGCCGAAAAGGGCTTGCCCAGCAACCCATCCTGACCCTGTGATCCTGAGGACTGAACAGCTGGACCTGCACCCGCTACCGCTCCCGGTGCTGGAGTCGCTGCTGGCCGGAGACCTCGAGCGGACCCGTGAGCTGGTCCCCTTCCGGATCGATGCCGACAGCTTTGCCGACGACGACTACGTGCTGGGCCTGCGAGCCGGCCAGCTGCGCGCCGACCCGTCGGAGCTGCCGTGGCTCTACCGCGCCGCTGTCCTGCGCAGCACCGGCGAGGTGGTCGCCCGCGCCGGGTTCCACGCGCCGCCGGACCCTGAGGGCACGGTCGAGATCGGCTACCGCGTCGCCGCGCAGCACCGGCGCCAGGGCCTGGCGACGGAGATCGTCGCGGCGATGTTGACCTGGGCCGCGGAGCGGGGGGCGGCGCGCTGCCTGGGGAGCACGCAGCCGGACAACCTGGCCAGCCAGGCGGTGCTGGCCCGGCTCGGCTTCGTCCGGACGGGGGAGCAGCTCGACGAGGTCGACGGGCTCGAGTGGGTCTTCACCCGGGAGCCGCTGCCGGGCGGCGGCGGCCTTCGGTAGAGTCTGCGCCGGCGGCCGCGAGGCTGCCGGGGAGGCGTCGCCTAGTCCGGTCTATGGCGCCGCACTGCTAATGCGGTTTGGGTCTCAAGCCCATCGGGAGTTCAAATCTCCCCGCCTCCGCCCCAGGTCCGCGCGAGCGGACCGCTGCTCAGAGCACCTGGCCCGGAGACCCGTCCTCCCGCACGACGGGCAGGCCGGTGGCGGCCCAGTCCTTCATGCCGCCGGCCATGTTGACGACGTCGCGCCCGGCGGCGACGAGCGCGGCGGTGGCCTGGCCGGACCGGTTGCCAGAGCGGCAGACGGCCACGACCGGCCGGTCGGCCGGCACGTCCCCGAGTGTCAGCCGGCTCATCGGTGCGTGGACCGCCTGCGGCGCGTGCCCGGCCGCCCACTCGTCGTCCTCGCGCACGTCGAGCAGCAGCACCTCGCCGGCCTCGGCGCGGGCGGCGGCGCGGGTCACGTCGGTCTCGGGCATGGTCATGGGGTCTCCAGGAGCGTCAGGCCGGCGGGGTCGGGAAGGGCCGGCGGTGGTCTACGGTTGCGTAGAGTACCCCCGAGGGTATGGGGCCGGCACATCCACCGGGGGAGAGCAGGAGCGCCATGATCAACGAGGTTCTGGAACGCGACGGCCTGACCGTCACCATCGTGGAGACGCCCAGCCTGGGCGACCGCAGCTACGTCGTCGACGACGGAGCGACCGCGCTGGTGGTCGACCCGCAGCGCGACCTCGACCGCGTGCACGCGGTGCTTGCGGAGCGCAGCGTGACCCTCGGCGCGGTCGCTGAGACGCACGCCCACAACGACTACGTCAGCGGGGGTCTGGAGCTGGCCCGCAGCGCGCAGGTCCCGTACCTGGTGCCCTGCGAGGCCGAGGTCGCGTACGAGCGGGTGCGAGTCTGCGACGAGGACGTGCAGCAGGTCGGGACCATGACGGTCCGAACGATCGGCACCCCCGGTCACACCCCGCACCACGTCGCCTTCGCGGTCGGGACCGGCGACGGCCCGACGATGGTGTTCACCGGCGGGTCGATGCTCTTCGGCGCCGTCGGCCGCACCGACCTGGTCGACCCGTCGCTCACCGAGGGCCTGACGCGTTCCCAGCACGCCTCGGTCCGCAAGCTCGCCGCCGACCTGCCGCCGGACACCGCGGTGCTGCCCACGCACGGCTTCGGCAGCTTCTGCTCGGCGACGCCGACCACCGGCACGTCGTCGACGATCGACGAGCAGCGCACGCAGAACCCGGCGCTCACCCAGGACGAGGAGGACTTCGTCCAGACCCTGCTCGAGGGCTTCGACGCCTACCCCGCGTACTACGCGCACATGGGCCCGACCAACCTCGCCGGACCGGTGCCGGTCGACCTGTCGGCGGCGTCGGAGGCCGACGCCCACGAGCTGCGCGGTCGCGTCGAGGCCGGCGAGTGGGTCGTCGACCTGCGCTCGGGGACGGCCTTCGCCCGTGGCCACGTGCCCGGCACGTTCAGCTTCGACGCGAGCGGCAACGTCGTCACCTACCTCGGCTGGCTCATCCCGTGGGGCACGCCGATCACCCTGCTGGGCGAGTCGGCGGAGCAGGTCGCCGAGGTGCAGCGCGAGCTGGTGCGGATCGGCATCGACCGCCCGGCCGCGCAGGCGACGGCTCCGGTCGAGGAGCTCGCCGGTGAGCAGCCGCTCAGCAGCTACGAGACCGCCACGTTCGTCGACCTGGCCAAGGCGCTCGAGGTCGGCGCGGTGCACGTCCTCGACGTGCGACGCAAGAGCGAGTGGCAGGAGTCGCACCTCGAGGGCGTGCAGCACATCCCGCTGCACGACCTGATGACGCGCACCGACGAGGTGCCCGACGGCCCGGTGTGGGTGCACTGCGCCACCGGCTTCCGTTCCTCCATCGCCGGCTCGGTGCTGGACCGCGCGGGCAAGAGCGTGATCGTCGTGGCCGACGACTTCGAGAAGGCCGCGGCCTGCGGGATGACCGTGGTCGAGGGTCGGTCATGAGCGTTCCCGACCACCGGGGTGGGATGCTGGCGCGGCAGCGGACGAGCCGGCCGCCCGACCAGGAGGAGGGGCTGTGCAGCTCGACGACGACGCGGTGAGGACGGCGGTCAACCGCCTGCGCCGGGCCGAGGGCCAGATCGCCGGGGTCATCCGGATGCTCGAGAGCGGCCGCGACTGCGAGGACGTCGTGACCCAGCTCGCCGCCGTCTCGCGCGCGCTCGACAAGGCCGGCTTCAGCATCGTCGCGAGCGGGTTGAAGCAGTGCCTGCTGCAGGACGACCCGGAGCAGAGCTCGGTCGACACCGCCAAG
>JAJAYV010000092.1 GCA_026786045.1 Frankiaceae bacterium
CGGCAGGAGCTCGGTGCGGCCGCGGCCAAGCAGTCCGATCAGCTCGCCTACTTCCCGATCTGGGGCTACGCGCACCCGACGGCGGTGGAGCTGGCCGAGCAGCTGGCCGAGCGCGCGCCGGGCGACCTGAACCGGGTGTTCTTCACCACCGGCGGCAGCGAGGCCGTCGAGACTGCGTACAAGCTCGCCCGGCAGTACTTCAAGCTCGTCGGCCAACCGGGCCGCTACAAGGTCATCAGCCGCCAATGGGCCTACCACGGGGTCACCATGGGGGCCCTGTCGCTGACCGGCGTCCCGGCGATGAAGGCGCCGTTCGAGCCGATGGTGCCCGGCGCGGTGAAGGTGCCGAACGCGCACCTGTTCCGCGCCGTCGAGCATGCCGACGACGCCGAGGCGCACGGGCTGTGGGCCGCCGACCAGGTCGAGCGGGCGATCCTCATGGAGGGTCCGGACAGCGTCGCGGCGGTGTTCGTCGAGCCGGTGCAGAACGCCGGCGGCTCGATCCCGCCGCCGCCCGGCTACTTCACCCGGCTGCGCGAGATCTGCGACCGGCACGGCGTCCTGCTCGTCTCCGACGAGGTCATCTGCGCCTTCGGCCGGCTCGGGGAGTGGTTCGGCGCCCAGCGGTACGGCTACCAGCCCGACATGATCACCTTCGCGAAGGGCGCGACCAGCGGCTACGCGCCGCTCGGTGGCGTGCTCATCAGCGACCGGCTGGCCGAGCCGTTCACCGAGGGGCGCACCTCCTTCAGCCACGGCGTCACCTTCGGCGGCCACCCGGTGTCCTGCGCCGTCGCGCTGGCCAACCTCGAGGTCTTCGAGCGCGAGGACCTGCTGGCCCACGTCCGCGAGAACGAGCCGGCGCTGCAGGCGACCCTGGAGCGGCTGCGGGACCTGCCGATGGTCGGCGACGTGCGCGGTGCGGGCTACTTCTGGGCCGTCGAGCTGGTCAAGGACAAGGAGAGCCTGCTCCGGTTCGACGCCGCCGAGCGGGAGCAGCTGCTGCGCGGCTTCCTCGCCCCGCGGCTGTTCGAGGCGGGGCTCATCTGCCGGCCCGACGACCGGGGCGACTCGATCATCCAGCTGGCACCGACGCTGATCAGCGGCCAGCAGGAGTTCGACGAGATCGAGCGCATCCTGCGCGCAGTGCTCACCGAGGCCGAGTCGGTGCTGCCGTGAGCAACCTGCCTCTGCTCCGGTCCTGGGTCGACGGCGCATCGGCAGGCAGCACGCGGGCCTTCCCTGGCTGGCGGCACGCGTCGCTGACATCAGCCCCTTCAACTTCCCGGCGATGGTGCCGTGCTGGTTCTTCCCGCTCGCCGTCGCCGCCGGCAACACCGTCGTCCTCAAGCCGAGCGAGAAGGACCCGAGCGCTGCGAACTGGCTGGCCGCGCTCTGGCAGGAGGCCGGGCTGCCGGACGGCGTCTTCAACGTCCTGCACGGTGACAAGGTCGCCGTCGACGGGCTGCTGGAGCACCCGGACGTCGCCACGGTCTCCTTCGTCGGCAGCACCCCGATCGCGCGCTACGTCTACGAGCGCGGGACGGCGCACGGCAAGCGGGTGCAGGCCCTCGGCGGCGCGAAGAACCACATGGTGGTCCTGCCGGACGCCGACCTCGACCTGGCCGCCGACGCCGCCGTCAACGCCGGCTTCGGCTCGATGAGCCGTGTCGCGCTGGCCGACGCGGAGCCGGCGGTCTTCTGGCTGGACAACCCGCACCGACCCGAGCCCCGCCCGCCGCTGACCGGGCCGACCGGCGCGGACCTGCTCGTCGTGGGCGGCGGCTACTCCGGGCTCTGGACCGCGGTGCTCGCCAAGCGCCGCGACCCGGGCCGGGACGTGCTACTCGTCGAGGGCGAGCGCATCGGCTGGGCGGCGAGCGGCCGCAACGGCGGCTTCTGCTCCTCGAGCCTCACGCACGGCTACGAGAACGGGCTGCAGCGCTGGCCGTCCGAGATCGACCAGCTCGAGCGGCTCGGCACCGAGAACCTCGCCGCCCTCGAGCGCGACGTCACCGAGCTGGGCATCGACTGCGACTTCCGTCGAGCGCCGTCGCTGAGCGTGGCCACCGAGCCGTACCAGGTGGAGCAGCTGCGCGAAGCGAAGGGCGAGCTGCTCGACCGGGAGCAGGTGCGTGCGCGGCTGGACTCGCCGACCTACCTCGCCGGGCTGGAGACGACGGGCGACCTCGCGCTCGTCGACCCGGCCCGGCTGGCGTGGGGGCTGGCGCGGTCGGCGCAGGAGCTCGGCGTGCGGGTGCACGAGGGCACCTGGGTGCGTGGGCTGCGGCGGGAGGACGGCCGACTGCGCGTGGCGACGTCCGGCGGTGATGTCGTGGCGGGTCAGGTCGCGCTCGGCACCAATGCCTTCCCGAGCCTGCTGCGGCGGACCCGGCTGCACACCGTTCCGGTCTACGACCACGTCCTCGTGACCGAGCCGCTCAGCGCCGAGCAGCGGGCCTCGATCGGCTGGCAGGGCGGCGAGGGCGTCGATGACGTCGCCAACCAGTTCCACTACTACCGGATGACCGCGGACGGCCGGGTCCTGTGGGGCGGCTACGACGCGGTCTACCACTACGGCCGTCGCGTCGACCCGCGGTACGACCAGCGGCCGGCCACGTCCGCGCTGCTCAGCGAGCAGTTCTTCGCGACGTTCCCCCAGCTCGAGGGGCTGCGGTTCACCCACCGCTGGGGCGGCGCCATCGACACCTGCACCCGCTTCTGCGCCTTCTACGGCACGGCGCACAGGGGGGACGTCGCCTACGCCCTGGGCTACACCGGGCTGGGCGTCGGGGCGACGCGCTTCGCAGCAGAGGTGGTGCTCGACCTGCTGGTGGGTGAGCCGACCGAGCGGACCCGGCTGGAGATGGTTCGGAACAGGCCCCTGCCCTTCCCGCCGGAGCCGTTCGCCTACGCGGGCATCCAGCTCACCCGCCGGGCGCTGCAGAAGGCCGACCGGCAACAAGGGCGCCGCGGTCCGTGGCTGCGCGCGCTCGACCGCGTCGGACTCGGCTTCGACTCCTGAGTCATGCCTGGTGTACGAGCCTGCCCTGCAGGTAGGTCCGCAGCACGCGGGTGCGACCGATGTCCTCAGCAGGCCCGGCGAAGGGGTCCCGGTCGTGCACGGCGAGGTCGGCGTCCTTGCCGACCTCGAGGCTGCCCGTGCGGTGCTCGAGCGAGTTCACCCGGGCGCTGCCGAGCGTGTACGCGGTGAGCGCCGTTCCCAGGGCCAGCCGCTGGTGCGGCAGGAACGGCTGCGACGACCCTTCGGCGTCCGGCGGTGTCCTGTTGACCGCCACGTGGATCCCCGCCCACGGGTCGGCGCTGCTCACCGCCCAGTCGCTGCCCGCCGCCAGCGGTGCGCGGGCCGCGTACAGGTCGGCGAACGGGTACTGCCGCTCGGCCAGCCCCTCGCCGAGGAAGGGAATCGTGAGCTCGTCCATCTGCGGCTCGTGCACCGCCCACAGCGGCTGGATCGTGGCGGTCGCACCGAGCTGCGCGAAGCGGGGCACGTCGTCGGGGTGCACGACCTGCAGGTGGGCCAGGTGGTGCCGTGCGTCGCGCGAGCCGTTCGCCCGCCGTGCCGCCTCGAGCGCGTCGAGCGCCTCGCGCACCGCGCGGTCGCCGAGGGTGTGCAGGTGCACCTGGAAGCCGTCGGCGTCCAGCGCGGTGACCGCCCGGAGCAGCAGCTCGGGGTCGACGAAGGACAGCCCCGCGGAGCCGGTGGAGCAGCCGCAGGGGTCGCGGTAGGGCTGGGTCATCGCGGCGGTGAAGTTCTCGGCGATGCCGTCCTGCATGATCTTCACCGTCGTGGGCCGGAAGCGGCCGGCCGCCGGAGCGCTGGCGCGGCGCTCGCGCAGGTCCGGTAGCTGCTCGAGGCCGCGCTCCCGGTCCCACCAGAGGTCACCCACGACCCGCACCAGCAGCTCACCGGCGGCGTCGGCGGCCAGGTAGGTCGCCAGGTTGTCCGGCCGACCGAGGTACGGGCCGACGATCGCGTCCTGCCAGGCGGTGATGCCCAGCGACAGCAGGTGCGTCTGCGCGGCGAGCAGGGCCGCCCGTCCGTCCGCGGCCGTGGCCGCAGGCAGCAGCCGGCCGACGAGGGTCGCAGCTCCCTCGTGCAGCAGTCCGGTCGGCTCGCCGTCGGCGTCTCGCTCGATCCGCCCGGCCGGCGGGGCGGCGCGGGCGCTGTCGATCCCGGCGAGGCGCAGCGCGGCGCCGTTGACCCAGGCGCCGTGGCCGTCGCGGTTGGTGAGGAACACCGGGCGGTCGGGCACCACCGCATCCAGCGCGTGCCGGTGCGGCCGGCCCCCGGGGAAGGACTCCATCGACCAGCCGCCGCCCGTGACCCAGCTGCGCTCAGGGTGCGCGCTCGCGTACTTCTGGACGCGCCCCACGAGCTCGACGACATCGGTGCTGCCCTGCAGGTCGCACTGCAGCAGCAGAGCGCCGGCGAAGACCGGGTGGACGTGCGCGTCCTGGAAGCCCGCCGTGACCAGGCCGCCGGAGAGGTCGACGACCTCGGTGCCGGGGCCGATCAGC
Organism: Frankiaceae bacterium; assembly: GCA_026786045.1. Taxonomy (GTDB): domain Bacteria; phylum Actinomycetota; class Actinomycetes; order Mycobacteriales; family SCTD01; genus SCTD01. Next base: position 4,543 of record JAJAYV010000092.1, read on the forward strand.
TCTCGCACCTGCTCGTCCGGGCCGACCGCGCTGATCCGACCGTCGGTCACCGCCACGCCGGCGCGCACGTCAGCACCGTGCAGGAAGGCGCTGCCGCCGAGGAAGACCGTGTCCGCTCGCACGGCAGCAGGCTAGGCCGTCCAGATGATGCAGCCCTGCCGCGTCGCGTCGAGCTGACGGCAGGACCTCCGCCCCTGTCGCCCGCCGCGCGCCGGGGCCAGGATGGACGCGTGACGGTCGAGGCAGGCGTGGGAACCGCCCCGTGGCACGCGCGCTCGCCGGAGCAGGCGCTGGGCGCCCTCGGGACCGAGCTGGCGACGGGGCTGGACGCCGAGGAGGCCGCCGCCCGGCTGGTCCGCGACGGGCGGAACGCCCTGCCGTCGGGCGCTCGCCCCGGGCTGCTCCGCCGGGTGCTGCGCCAGCTCACCGACGCGCTCGTGCTCGTGCTGCTGGCCGCCGCCGGGCTCTCGCTGGTGGTCGGCGAGCAGGTCGACGCGGTGGTCATCCTCGGCGTGGTGGTCGTCAACGCCGGCGCAGGGCTGCTCCAGGAGTCGCGGGCCGAGGCTGCCCTGAGCGCGCTGCAGGCGATGGTGCGCACGTCCGCCCGGGTCGTCCGGTCCGGCACCCGGGAGACGGTCGACGCGGAGCAGCTCGTGCAGGGCGACCTGGTCCTGCTGGAGGCCGGCGACAAGGTGCCCGCCGACCTGCGCCTGGTCGAGGAGCGGGAGCTGGCCGTCGACGAGTCGGTCCTGACCGGTGAGTCGCTGCCGGCGCAGAAGGACCTGCAGTCGGTGGACCCGGCCGCGGGGGTCGCCGACCGCCGGGACATGGCCTTTGCGGGGACGCTCGTCACGGCCGGCAGCGCGACCGGGCTCGTCGTGGCCACCGGCACCCGCACCGAGCTGGCCGAGGTGCAGCGCCTGGTCGGTGAGGTGACGGTCCTGGCCACCCCGCTGACCCGGATCCTGACCCGGTTCAGCAAGGTGCTGACCGTCGTCATCCTCGTGCTGGCGTCGCTGGCGCTGGTCGTGGGCCGGCTGCATGGGCAGTCCTGGTCGGAGACCCTCCCGGCTGCCGTGGCGCTGGCCGTCGGGGCGATCCCGGAGGGGCTGCCGGCCGCGCTCACCATCACCCTCGCCATCGGCGTCACGCGGATGGCCCAGCGGAAGGCCGTGGTGCGGTACCTGCCCGCCGTCGAGACCCTCGGCAGCACGACGGTCGTCTGCACGGACAAGACCGGCACGCTGACGGAGAACCGGATGTCGGTCACCCGCGTCTGCGCGGGCGGGGAGGGCTTCGACGTACGGGTCGACAAGGCCGGGGGCGGCCGCTCGCTGGTCGACGACCGGGGCGCGCCCGTGGTGGCCCGGCCGGGCACGGCGCTGTGGTGGTGCCTGGCGGCCGGCGCCGGTGGCAACGAGCTCGTCGGCGGCGGGCGGGCCGTGGCCGAGCTGGCCGGGGATCCGACCGAGCTGGCCCTGCTGCACTCCGCCGAGGCCGGCGGGCTGGACCTGACCGCGCTGGAGGGGGCCTGGCCGCGCACCGCGGTGCTGCCTTTCTCCTCGGAGCTGCAGCTCATGGCGACCCGCCACGCGCGCCCGGGCGGGGGAGCGGTCGTCCTGGTCAAGGGAGCCGTCGAGCGCGTCCTGGAGCTGTGCGCCGCCGCCGCCGACGCCGACGGCGGACCGGTCCCGCTCGACCCCGAGGCGATCGCCCACGAGGTGTCCGGCCTGGCTGCGCAGGGGCTGCGCGTGCTGGCCACCGCCGTCGTCCTGGACGCCGACCCCGACCCGGACCCGTCCTCGGAGACCGGCGGCCTCGGCGAGGAGGCGCTGCGCGGGGAGCTGCTGCTCGTCGGGCTGCAGGCCATGTGGGACCCGCCCCGGTCCGCTGCTGCCGACGCGGTCGCTACCTGTCGCACCGCCGGCGTGCAGGTCAAGATGATCACCGGCGACCATCCCGCGACAGCGGTCGCTATCGCGCGCTCGGTCGGGCTGCACGACGACGGCGCGGCCGTCGTCGTGGCCGGGGCGGAGCTGGCGCTCATGGATGACAAGCAGCACGGCCAGGCCGTTCTCGGTGCCGATGTCTTCGCCCGGGTGAGCCCCGGGCAGAAGCTGCGGCTGGTGCAGGCGCTGCAGGCGCACGGCCACGTCGTCGCCATGACCGGGGACGGGGTGAACGACGCCCCCGCGCTCAAGCAGGCCGACATCGGCGTCGCCATGGGCGTCAGCGGCACCAAGGTGGCGCAGGAGGCCGCCGACATGGTGCTGCTCGACGACGACTTCTCGACCGTCGCAGCGGCCGTCGAGGAGGGTCGTGGTGTCTTCGAGAACCTGGTGAAGTTCCTGACCTGGACGCTGCCGACGAACCTCGCCGAGGGCCTGGTCGTGCTCGTCGCCGTGCTGCTCGGGACGACGCTGCCGATCCTGCCCACGCAGATCCTGTGGATCAACACGACCACCGCGGTGCTGCTCGGGCTGACCTTGGCCTTCGAGCCGGCGGAGAAGGGGGCGATGACGCGCCCGCCCCGCCGACCGGACGCGCCGCTCCTGTCGCGCCCGCTGCTCGCGCGCATGACCGTCTGCGGCATCACCCTGCTCGCGGCGACGTGGGCGGCCTTCCTGCTCGAGCAATCGGCGGGCGGCACGGACGCCGTGGCGCGCACCGCCGCGGTCAACGCCCTTGTCGGGCTGCAGATCGTCTACCTGTTCGCCTGCCGGTCGTCGACCCGTTCGGCCTGGCGGCTCGGGCTCTGGACCAACCGGGTGCTGCTGCTCGGCGTGGGGCTGCAGGTCCTCGCCCAGGCGCTGCTGGTCTACGCGCCCGCGGTGCAGGGGCTGTTCGGGACGGCGCCGCTCGGCGCGGACGCCTGGCTGCGGGTGCTCGCCGTCGTCGCGCTGGGCGCCGTCGTGCTGGCCGTCGACAAGGCGCTGCGCACGCGGCGCTCCGCCGCGGAGCCCGTCCCGTGACGGGCACCGCGGCGCCCCACGTCGTGGAGACGCACAGCGCGCTGATCTTCCTCGTGGGCGACCGGGCGTACAAGGTGAAGAAGCCTGTCGCGCTGGGGTTCCTGGACTTCAGCACGGTCGAGCGGCGACGGGCCGTCTGCCAGGACGAGGTGGAGCTCAACCGTCGCTTGGCCCCGGACGTCTACCTGGGCGTGCACGACCTGGTCGGCACCGACGGCGTGCCGTACGAGCACCTCGTGGTCATGCGGCGGATGCCGGCCGAGCGCGCGCTGAGCGCGCTGCTCGACGGGGGGGAGGACGTCCGTGATGACCTGCGGCAGCTCGGCCGGCTGCTGGCCGGCTTCCACGCGACGGCGCGCACCTCACCGGCGATCGCCGCGGCCGGATCGGCGGAGAGCGTGCGGCACAACTGGTCCACGGGGCTGGCCGCACTGGGCGAGTTCGCCGGGCCGGTGCTCGACCCGGCGACCTACGACGGCATGTGCCGGCTGTCGGCCCGCTACCTCGACGGACGGGGGCCGCTGTTCGCGCTCCGGCAGGCCGAGGGCCGGATCCGCGACGGGCACGGCGACCTGCTCTGCGCCGACGTCTACTGCCTGGCGGACGGCCCGCGGGTGCTCGACTGCATCGAGTTCGACCCGCTGCTGCGCTACGGCGACGTGCTGCTCGACGTGGCCTTCCTCGCCATGGACCTCCTGGACCGCGGTCACCCCGAGCTGGCCGCGTCCTTCCTCGCGCAGTACGAGGAGTTCTCCGGTCAGTACCAGCCGACGTCGTTGACCCGGCACTACCTGGCCTACCGCGCGCAGGTGCGCAGCAAGGTGACCTGCCTGCGGTGGGCGCAGGGCGACGAGAGCGCGCGGCCCGCGGCGCAGCACCTGGCCGCCCTCGCCCTGCAGCAGCTGGCGGACGCCGCCGTCCGGCTGGTGCTCGTGGGCGGGCCGCCGGGCGTCGGCACGACGACCGTCGCCGGAG
>JAJAYV010000093.1 GCA_026786045.1 Frankiaceae bacterium
GCTCTACGGGCAGCGGCAGCTCCTGCAGGGTGCGCCGGTCGGGCAGCACAGCGCGGCGGTCGGCGGCCGGCTCGTCGAGCCGCCGGTAGACGTACGCCGCCCCCTCGCCGGTGCCGAGCGCGACCAGGCGGAAGTCCTCGCTGACCTGCCACAGCGTCTCGGAGTGGCCGAGGAGCAGGTAGCCCCCGTCGCGCAGGCTGGCGTGCAGCCGGCCCATGAGCGCCCGGGTGGTGTCCCGGCCGAAGTAGATCGTCACGTTGCGGCACAGGACCAGGTCGAGGCTGTCCTCCGGCGGCGCGTCCAGCACCAGGTTGTGGTGGCGCAGCTCGACCAGGTCGCGCACCTCGGGCCGGACCTGGTAGCGCCCGTCGGCGCGCGCGACGAAGAAGCGGGCCACCTCGGCCTCGGTCGCGAGCTGCACCGCTCGCGGTCCGTAGACGGCGGCGCCGGCGGCGGCCAGGGCGCCCTCGGAGATGTCGGTGGCCAGCACCTTGACGTCCCACCCGCCGGTGCTCGGGAGCAGCTCGCGCAGCATCATCGCGACGGTGTACGGCTCCTCGCCGGTCGAGCAGCCGGCGCTCCAGACCCGCAGCCGGCGGCCGTGCTCGGCGGCGGCGCGCAGCAGCTCGGGCAGCACGTGCTCGCGCAGCGCCCGCATCTGCGGCGGGTTCCGGAAGAAGTGCGTCTCCTGGATCGTCACCTCGTCGATGAGCCGCTGGCGCTCCGCCGAGCCGGCCGCGCTGACCAGGTCGAGGTAGTCCGGGACGCTCGCGATGCCGGTCGCGCGCAGCCGCTCGCGGATCGAGTAGCCCAGCGAGTCGCGGCGGGAGGCGTCGAAGACCAGTCCGGCGGCGCGCGAGAGCAGTAACCGCAGCCGGGCGAAGTCGGCGTCGTCGAGCACGGCCCGGGTGTCGCTCACTGGTGCACTCGGCCGAGCGCGGTCAGCAGCGCCGGGGCGATCTGCTCGAGCGGCAGCTGGTGGTCGACAGCGCCGAGGGCCTGCGCTGCGGCCGGCATCCCGTAGACGGCGCTGGTCGCCTCGTCCTGGCCGAGGGTCAGCGCGCCCCGGCCGCGCATGGCGAGCAGGCCAGCGGCGCCGTCGCGGCCCATGCCGGTGAGCAGCACGCCGACGGCGGCCGGCCCGAGCGCGCGGGCGACGCTCTCGAAGCTGGCGTCGATTCCGGGGACGTGGAACTGCCCGGGCTCGGGCGGGGTGCACAGCACCCGGAGCCGGTCGTCCTGCACGAGCAGGTTGCCGCCGGTGGGCGCGATGGTGATCGTGCCGGGTACGAGCCGGCGACCGCTCTCGCCGACCACGACCGGCATCGGCACCAGCCCGTCGAGCCAGGAGGCCAGGCCCGGGATGAACCCCTCGGCCATGTGCTGGACGACGAGCACGGCCTGGTCGAGGTCGACAGGCAGCTGGCTGAGCAGGGTGAGCAGCGCCTGCGGCCCGCCGGTGGAGGCGCCCACGGCGACCAGCCGGACGGCGTCGCGCCCCTCGGGGCAGGGCTCGACGGCGGGGGCCAGCGGGCGGCGCGGGGTGGCCGAGCCGAGCGAGGGGGCGGTGCCGATCAGCCCCTGCGAGCGCAGCCGCCCGCGCGGGTGGGTGATCACGCGCACCCGCGCGGCGCCGCGCAGCTTGCGCCGGAGCACGGCGGCGTACTCGTCGAGGGTGCCGGTGTCGTCGGGGCCGGGCTTGGCGAGCACGTCGACGGCGCCGGCGGCGAGCGCCTCGAGGGCGTTCTCACTGTTGGCGCCGGCGACGAAGGCGCTGTAGACGAGGATCGGCGTCGCGTGCGAGCTCATGATCCGCTCGATGGCCTCGATGCCGCTCATGACCGGCAGATCGAGGTCCATGAGCACGGCGGCCGGCCGAAGCCGCTCGACGAGCGCGACGGCCTCCTTGCCGTTGCGGGCCTCGCCGACGACGGTGAAGTCGCCCTCGGCCTCGACGGCCGCGCGCAGGAAGCGCCGCTGGACCGGGGAGTCGTCGACGACCAGCACCGCGACGGGCGAGGGCCGGTCGGTGCTCACGCGGGCACCCAGGCGCCGAGCTGCGCCGCCAGCTCGCGGACCAACCGCTGCACCTCGGCCGGGTTGGCGTCGCCGCCGAGCTCGGCCTCGAGGGCGCGGGCGGTGCGCGAGGCGTCGTTCTCGCCGACGACGACTGCGCTGCTCCCCAGGGCGTGCGCGTCACGCAGGGCGTCGGGACCGGGCGGGCCGTCGAGCAGCTGCAGCAGGCGGGGCAGCCGGGTGGCGACCTCGCCGGCGAAGGCCTCGCGCAGCCCGGCCGCCTCCGGCGGGAGGCCGCGGCGCGGTCGGTGGAACGGACCGCACGCGTGGTCGTCCGGCACCTGTCGCACTCCTGACCTGCCGGTGCGGGGTCCCGGCGGGAGGAGTGTCGGCGGTCCGGGGAGGCTGCTTGAGGGCTCGCGGTCAGCCGGTACGCGGGCCCGCGCTCAGCCGGTCAGGGTGAACGAGCCGCCGTCGACGCGCAGGTCGCCGACCCGGCCGCTGACGCGGTAGGTACCCGGCTGCGTCTGGGCCTTCTCGCCCGCGCAGCCGGGCAGCGAGCGGCGGCCGTCCCACGTCACGCTCTGCACCACCGGCTCGCCCGGCAGCAGGGTCACCACGTCGGCATCGCCGCCCGGCGCGCAGTCGTCGCTGGACCAGATCCGGTCGCGCCCGGAGGTCACCGTGAGCTCGACCTGGGCCTGGCCGAGGTCGCGGGTGCACGGCGTCGTGCCGTTGTTGGTGATCGACAGCGACAGCCGGGGGCCGGCGCCGGCGGCGTAGCTGTCCTCGCCCGCGGCGGGCTCCACCTCGAGCGCCGTCGGTACGCAGGCGGCACCGCCGCTGGGGGTCGGCGAGCCCGACGGACCGGGCGAGCCCGACGGGTCGGGCGAGGCCGACGGGTCGACCGAGGGCTGCGCGGACGGGCTGGGCGTGCTGGACGGGGCCCCGGCCAGGGTGTCCGGCTCGTCGCCGTCGCCGCCGATCAGGTACAGCACCAGCACCAGCAGCAGCACCGCGCCCACGGCCACCGGCGCACGGCGCAGCCAGTACGTCGAGGCGGGCTCGGGACCGACCGGCCGCCAGTGCAGAGGCATCCTGGCGAGCCTAGCCTCGGCGGGTGCTCCCGCTCGTCAAGCCCGTGACCGACTGGTACGCCGCGTCGGCGCGCGACCTGCCCTGGCGCAGGCCCGGGGTCGACGCCTGGGCGGTGCTGGTCAGCGAGGTGATGCTGCAGCAGACCCCGGTCGCCCGGGTGCTCGAGCCGTGGGCCGCCTGGCTGGAGCGCTGGCCGACACCGGCGGCGCTCGCCGCCTCCCCCTCCGGCGAGGCCGTCCGCATGTGGGGGCGGCTGGGCTACCC
>JAJAYV010000094.1 GCA_026786045.1 Frankiaceae bacterium
CTGCTCCACCTCGCGCAGCGCCCGCCTGAGCCGGCGCACGGCCAGCGCGTCGGCGCGCACGAGCGGTCCGCCGAGCAGCGCAACGACGTCGTCGGCCGTCACGTCCTCGGGCCGCAGCGCCGCTGTCATCAGGTCGAGCAGCGCCCGGACCACCGGCTCCTCAACCAGCGGCACCTCGTCGGCGGGCACCCCGACGGGGACCCCCGCGGACAGCAGGCCGCGCCGGCGCACGGCCAGCGAGCGCGGGGTGGAGCGCAGCAGGACGGCCATCTCGGACCAGGCGAGCCCGTCGTGCAGGTGGGCCCGGCGCAGCACGTCGGCCACCAGCGCGGCCTCCCCCGTCAGCGAGGAGGCGAGCAGCACCTCGACCCGCCCCTCGCCCCGGACCGCCCCCGGGGCGGGGCGCAGGTCGCGGAAGGCCGGCGTCAGCCCGCCGGCCGGCAGCCGCCGGGCGACCGACCGGCTCGCGGCAAGCAGTGCCGGCCCGGACCGGCGTCCGGTGCGCAGCTCGACGACCGGCGCGGGCTCACCCCGCACGGTCCGGAAGGCGTCCGGGAAGGTGCGGATCCCGCGCACGTCGGCGCCGCGGAAGGCGTAGATGCTCTGGTCGGGGTCGCCGACGACGACGAGGTCGCGACCCTCGCCGGCCAGCGCCCGCAGCAGCCGGACCTGGGCCGGGTCGCTGTCCTGGTACTCGTCGACGAAGACGACGGCGCGGGCCTCCCGCTCGCGGGCGCGCAGCTCGTCGTCGGCCTCGAGCAGCCCGGCCGCGGCCCGCACCAACCCGCTGTGGTCGAGCACCTCGGCCGACGGGTCGAGCGCGAAGCGACCTTCGTACGCGTCGAGGAAGCGGCCGGCCGCCGTCCACTCCGGTCGCTCCGCCGCCTCGCCGAGCGCGCGCAGGACGCGGCCGTCGACGCCGCGCTCCTGGGCGCGCTGGAGCAGGTCGCGCAGCTCGCGCCGGAAGCCGCGCAGGGGCAGCGCCGGGCGCAGCGTCTCGGGCCAGTCGAGCCCGCCGTCCTCGATCTCGCCCTCGAGCAGCCGGGCGACCTCGAGGTCCTGCTCGGGGCCGGACAGCAGCCGCAGGGGCGGCCCGCCCGCCGCGGCGAGCTCGCGGCGCAGCAGCGCGAACGCGTAGGAGTGGAACGTCATGGCGAGGGCGCCGCGGGTGGTGCGGCCGAGCCGGGCGGCCAGCCGCTCGCGCAGCTCCTGCGCCGCCTTGCGGCTGAAGGTCAGGACGAGCACCCGGTCGGGCGCCAGCCCCGCCTCGACCCGGCGGGCCACGGCCTCCACCATCGTGGCGGTCTTGCCGGTGCCGGGACCGGCCAGCACGAGGAGCGGCCCGCCGGTATGGGCGAGCACCCGCGCCTGCTCGGCGTCGGGGACGAAGGTGCGCCGCGCCGCCGGTGGCGCCCGGACCAGGCGGTACGGGGCGGCGGGGACGCCATCACGGGGAGGGGGTGGCACAGCCGACCACTCCACCACGGGGGTCGGACATCCGGCCTTCAGCAGCGCCATCGCTGTGCACGACGACGGCCGAGCGCCCGTCCCAGCGCGCCGACGGGAGGTCCACCCGCTCGCCCCGGACCGGGCAGCCCTCCGCGGCCAGCAGCTGCAGCGCCTCCTGCAAGTACGGCGCGGCCGGCCGGCCGGACGCCTGGACCACGCGCTGCCACGGCACCTCGCGGCCGTGGTCGCTCATCACCGCCCCGACCGTGCGCGGCGAGCCCCGACCCATCAGCTCGGCGACGTCGCCGTACGTCATGACCTTGCCGGGCGGGATCCGGTCGACGACGTCGAGGACCTGCCGGGCGTACGGCGTGGGCTGTGCGCCGGCCCGCGCGCGCACGGCGAGCCCGGCAGACGCCGTCGCGCTGCGATGCTTCATCCTGCCCAGTCTCGGGCATTGGGGTGCTGGATGGGCAAGACGTGCTTGTCCGGACGAGGAAGGGGCGGCGCCGCATGAGCTGCCAGCGCGTGCTGCCCATCGCGCTGGTGTCCGGCGACACCGTGCAGTCCTCCCACCACCTGCACCTCGACCCCGTCCCGCGACTGGTCAGCCAGGCCCGGGCTTTCGTCCGCGAGCACGCCCCGCCGCTGCCGGAGGACACCGCCGACGTCCTCATGCTGCTCACCAGCGAGCTGGTGACCAACGCCGTCCTGCACGCCCGCACCTCCATCGAGGTCGGCATCACCGTCGGGCAGACCTCGGTGCTCGTCACGGTGCACGACGAGGACCTCACCCGCGACGAGCAGCGTCCGTACGCCCAGCGCGAGGGCGGCTGGGGCCTGGGCCTGGTGCGCGAGCTCGCCGAGGAGTCGGCGATGGAGCTGCACCCCGGCGACGGCAAGACGGCGTGGTTCCGGCTGCTACGGACCGGCGGCAGCACGGCAGCACCGGGCTCGGCGCGGCGCAACGACCCGCACGGCATGGGAGCAGTGCAGGCATGAACGGCGCGTCCGCCACACCGCGCGGATGAGCACCTCCCCGCGCGGCATCGCGGGCGTCTTCGACCGCGCCGCCGAGACCTACGACGCCGTCGGCGTCCCGTGGTTCGGTCCGATCGCCGCCGGTCTGGTGGAGTCGCTGGACGTGCAGCCCGGCGAACGGGTGCTCGACGTCGGGTGCGGCCGCGGCGCCGCCCTCGTCCCGCTCGCGCACGACACCGGACCGACCGGCTCGGTGCTGGGTATCGACCTGGCCCCCGGCATGGTCGCCCGCACCGCCGCCGACGTCGCGCACCTGCCGCACGTCGAGGTCCGGGTCGACGACGCGTCCGCACCCCACCTGCCGGAGGCGTCGTACGACGTGGTCGCCTGCTGCCTGGTGCTGTTCTTCCTGCCCGACCCGCTCGCGGCGGTGCGCGCCTGGCTGCCCGCGCTCGCGCCCGGCGGGCGGGTCGGCGTGACGACCTTCGGGGAGCAGGACCCGCGCTGGAAGGTCGTCGACGGCGTCTTCACGTCGTACCTACCGAAGACGATGCTCGACGCCCGGACCAGCGGGGCCAAGGGGCCGTTCGGCTCCGACGAGGGCGTCGAGGGGCTGCTGCGGGAGGCCGGGCTGGTCGACGTTCGGACCGTGCGGCGGGAGGTCGTCACGGAGTTCGCCGACCCCGAGCACTGGCTCCGCTTCAGCTGGTCGCACGGACAGCGCGCGATGTGGGAGGCGGTGCCGGCGGGCGACCACGACGCGGTGCGCGCCGAGATCGTCCGGCGACTCGAGGAGCTCGGCCGGCCGATCCGGCTCACGCAGGGCGTGCGGCACACCCTCGGCCGCCGCCGCTAGTAGGTCGGCAGGCTCGGGTCGACCTGCGCGGCCCAGGCGAGCACGCCGCCCTGCACGTGGACGCTGTTGCCGAAGCCGGCGGCCTTGATCGCCGCAAGCGCCTCGGCGGAGCGGACGCCGCTCTTGCAGTGCAGCACGATCTGCTTGTCCTGCGGCAACTGGGACAGCGCCGTGCCGTTGAGAATGTCGCCCTTGGGGATGAGGACGGCGCCCGGGATGCTGACAATCTCGTACTCCGCCGGCTCGCGGACGTCGACGAGCAGGAAGTCCTCGCCAGCGTCCATCTTCGCCTTGAGCTCGGTCGCGAGGATGGTGCTGCCGGCGGCGGCCTCCTGGGCCTCCTCCGACACGACGCCGCAGAAGGCCTCGTAGTCGATGAGCCCGGTGATGGTCGGGTTCTTGCCGCACAGCGGGCACTCGGGGTCCTTGCGGACCTTGATCTTGCGGTACTCCATCTCGAGGGCGTCGTAGACCATCAGCGAGCCGACGAGGGGCTCACCGATGCCGATGAGCAGCTTGACGGCCTCAGTGGTCTGGATAGCGCCGATGCTCGCGCACAGCACGCCAAGCACGCCGCCCTCGGCGCAGCTCGGGACCATGCCGGGCGGCGGCGGCTCGGGGTAGAGACAGCGGTAGCAGGGCGCGTTCCCGCCGGGCGCGGTCGGCCAGAACACCGACGCCTGACCGTCGAAGCGGTAGATCGAGCCCCAGACGTACGGCTTGTCGAGGAAGAACGCCGCGTCGTTGACCATGTAGCGGGTCGCGAAGTTGTCGGTGCCGTCGACGACGAGGTCGTACTGGCTGAAGATCTCCATGACGTTCGTCGAGTCCAGCCGCTCCTGGTGGAGGACGACGTCGATGAGCGGGTTGATCTCCTGCACGCTGGCCTTGGCGCTCTCGGCCTTGCTGCGACCGATGTCGCTCTGACCGTGGATGACCTGGCGCTGCAGATTGCTCTCGTCGACCGTGTCGAAGTCGACGATGCCCAGCGTGCCGACGCCGGCGGCGGCGAGGTACATCAGCGTCGGGCTGCCGAGGCCGCCGGCGCCGACGGCGAGCACCTTGGCGTTCTTCAGGCGCTTCTGGCCGTCCATCGCGACGTCCGGGATGATCAGGTGGCGGCTGTAGCGCATGACCTCCTGGCGGGTCAGCTCGGCGGCCGGCTCGACCAGGGGCGGCAGCGACACGGGTACTCCTCGGATCGACGTGGGTGCTCGGTGCGGCGGTACTCAGGTGCAAAGGCCCGCGGGCCGGACGTGATTCCCGCGCAGCCGGTGTCTGGTGACACTCCCGGTGCTTGCGCGGGTCTGCGCGGGGAACACCGTCCGCTGACCCCAAGGAGGCACCATGAGTGGCATCGACAAGATCAAGAACAAGGCGGAGGAGCTCGGCGGGAAAGGCAAAGAGCACGCCGGCAAGGCCACGGGCAACGAGCAGCTCGAGGCGGAGGGCCACAAGGACCAGGCCTCCGGCAACCTCAAGCAGGCCGGCGAGAAGGTCAAGGACGTCTTCAAGTAGTCCCTAGGCACACTGCGGCCGGGTCCCCTCGGGGGCCCGGCCGTCGTGCTGTCCGGGGTCCGGCGCCGGGCAGCGGCCGTGATCGACAGAATGATCCGTACCCACGGGCACCGTACGAGCGGCTGACGAGACCGGATCCTCTGTCGATCAACGCAGAGCGGGCGGCGGGCAGCGGACAGATCGAGGGGCGGGCCCCCGCCTCGCCCGTCCGCCCGTAGGTTGCCGGGCATGGAGCACCTCCCCGCCCTGCTCCCCGGGGCCCTGGTGCGGCGCGAGGACTGGGAGGGCGCGGACCTGTCGCCCGCGTCGTACGAAGCGGTCGAGCTGGTGGAGGTCGACCTGACCGAGGTGACCGCCACCGGCGGCAGCTGGGTCGACGTCACCTTCCGCGACTGCCGCTTCTCCGGCGCCGTCTTCACGCGCACGGCCCTCACCGGCTGCACGTTCAGCGGCTGCGACTTCTCCGGCGCGAGGTTCACCGACTGCAAGCTCGTCGGGAGCCGCTTCGACCGGTGCCGATACGACCTGCTGACCGTCGAGGGCGGGGACTGGTCGTTCACCGGGCTGCCCGGGGCCGACCTGCGACGGGTCCGGTTCACCGGTGTGCGGATGCGCGAGGCCGACCTCAGCAGGGCCCGGCTGCAGGGCGCGAGCGTGCGCGACGGCGACCTGTCGGCCGCACTGCTGCACCGCGCCGACCTCACCCGCTGCGACCTGCGCGGGACCGACCTCGCCGGCCTGGACCCGCTCGGCACGACGATCACGGGCGCCGTCGTCGACGTGCAGCAGGCACTGGTCCTCGCTGTGGCGCTCGGACTGGACGTCCGGACCGACGAGGACCGCTGAGCCGGCGGCCACCCTAGGGACGCGCGCGAGCGGCGCC
>JAJAYV010000095.1 GCA_026786045.1 Frankiaceae bacterium
GCCGCCGTCGCCGACGCACGTGAAGCGCTCGAGGGCGTACGGCCCGTCGTGGCCCGAGAGCAGGTACGCCCCGGACGTGGTCAGCCCTGCCACGTCGAGAGGTACCGCTCCTGGGCGGCCGTCAGCACGTCGAGCTCGACGCCGAGCGCGGCCAGCTTGGTGCGGGCGACCTCGTCGTCGATGGCCGCCGGCACCTCGTGCACTCCGGGGGCGAGCTCCGCGCGGGCCAGCCACTCCACGGTGAGCGCCTGCACGGCGAAGGAGATGTCCATGACGGCGGCAGGGTGGCCGTCGGCCGCGGCGAGGTTCACCAGCCGGCCCTCGGCCAGCAGCAGCAGCCGCCTACCGTCGGGCTGCTCGTAGGCGTCGACGTGCGGGCGCACCCGGCGGTGGACGGCCACCGAGGCGGCCAGCAGCCCCTCCACGTCGACCTCGACGTCGAAGTGGCCGGCGTTGGCGAGGACCGCGCCGTCCTTCATGAGCGCGAAGTGCTCAGCGGTGAGCACGTCGCGATCGCCGGTCGTGGTGAGGAAGACGTCGCCCAGGGACGCCGCCCGCGCCATCGGCAGCACCCGGTGTCCGTCGAGGACCGCCTCCAGAGCACGCCGGGGCTCGACCTCGGTGACGACGACGGAGGCACCCAGACCCCTTGCGCGGGCGGCGATCCCGTTACCGCACCAGCCATAGCCCGCGACGACGACGGTTGTTCCGGCGATCAGGGTGCCGGTGGCGCGCATGACCGCGTCGAGCGTCGACTGGCCGGTGCCGTGCCGGTTCGCGACGAGCAGCTGCATGGGGGTGTCGTTGACGGCCGCCACCGGCAGCCGCAGCGCGCCGTGGGCGGCCATCTGCCGAAGCCGCAGCACCCCGGTGCTGGTCTGCTCGGCGCCGGCCCGTACCCCGTCGAGCAGGTCGGGCCGCTCGGCGTGCAGCAGCCCGACGAGGTCGCAGCCGTCGTCGAGCAGTACGTGCGGGCGCGCGTCGAGCGCTGCTTGCAGGTGGCCGGCGTGCCCGGCGCGGTCGACGCCGTACCGCGCGTGCACGGCGATGCCGTCGACGACGAGCGCCGCCGCGACGTCGTCCTGGGTCGACAACGGGTTGCTGGCCGCGAGGTGCAGCTCGGCGCCGCCCGCGGTCAGCGTGCGGGCCAGCGCCGCGGTCTCTGGCGTCACGTGGGCGCAGGCCGCGACGCGCACCCCCTCCAGCGGGCGCTGGCGGGCGAAGCGCCGGGTCAGCAGTCCGAGCACGGGCATGGCCCGCTCGGCGAAGTCGACCCGGCGCCGGCCGGACTCCGCCAGGCCGAGGTCGGCGACGTCGGACGGCGGGAGGGCGGGCACCCGCCCATGCTCGCAGGCGCCCGGAGCTCGACCCGGCGTCTAGGGTCCAGGCGATGGACATCGCGTCGCTCATCCACGGCAACCGCGGCTTCGTCGGGACCCTCGGCGTCCGGGTCCTCACGACCGCCCCGGCGCTGCTCCGGCTCGACGCCGGTCCGGAGCTGCACAACCACGTCGGCGGCCCGCACGCCGCGGCGATCTTCGGGCTCGGCGAGACCGCGGCCTTCGTCGAGCTGCTGTCGCTCTTCGGCGACCTCGTCGAGACCGGCGCCGTGCCGCTGGTGAAGGACGCGCAGATCGGCTACTCGGCGATCGCGACCGGGCCGCTGCTGGCTGCGGCCGTGCTCACCGGCGACGAAGCCGGGGTGCGCGCGAGCGTGCAGGAGCGCGGCCGGGCGACGTTCCCGGTCGAGGTGCGCTTCCGCCGCGAGGACGACGACGTCGAGACCGCGGTCGCGACGTACCGGATGGCCCTGCTCCGGTCCTGAGCTACCAGGGCAGGTGCAGCACCGGCTCGAGCTCGGAGGCCGTCGCCTCGTCTCCCGCCGTGCGCTGCTTCGGCGGCGGCCGGTGCAGCTGCGCCGGTGGCGCGTGGTCCTCGCGCACGTGGACGTCGAACTCGCTGCCGTAGCGGAAGCGCAGGCCGCACAGCGGGCAGTGCAGGGTGGACATCATTGCCGCCTCTCTCCGAAGTACCCCTGCACCGTCCGCCCTCGGGCGCCCCCGCGCAAGGGCCGGACGGCCGGGGGCTCAGCTCCAGATGCGCTGTTTCAGGGCGGTGATGGCGTCGACTGGGGTCGGGTCGATGCCCAGCGCCAGCGCCAGGTAGGCCGACGCCCAGTCGGTGGTGCCGACCAGCGAGGCGAGGCGGGCGAACGACGAGCTGCCCTCGGCGCGCAGCGCCAGCACCGGGATGTCGCGCTCGCGGGCCAGCTCGGCGCTGACCTCGGCGCGACGGGCGACCTGCGGGTGCTCGTCGCTGTCACGCAGCAGCACCAGCGCCAGGCGCGACTCGACGTCGTCGTCGCCGCCGCGGTCGCGGAACAGGTCGTCGGCGTCCCCGGACGCAGCGCCGCCGGCCATCGGGCCGTCGAAGGCGACGACCTGGTTGTGGTTGGCCTCCGGCAGGGTGCCCCAGGTGGCCGGCGTCTTGGCGTTCTCGTTGAGCTGGCAGGCGAAGCGGTACGCCACCGCGCCGGCGAGCGGGCTGGTGCCCCAGAGCACCGGCAGCCGGCCCTGCAGGTCGAGCGCGAGGCGCTTGGCCGGGTTGACCAGCGAGGCGGCGTCGACGCGGCAGCGGTCGGCGACCTCTTCGAGCGTGCGGGCGGCCTCCTCGATGACCTCGGCCGGCGCGGACAGCAGGCCGAGCTCGGCGGCGGCGACGACGAGAGGGGTCGACAGCGCCCACATGCTGGCCCGCGGCTGGCGGCCCTGGGTGACCGGGACGTGGACTGCCCGGCCGCGTTGGCCGAGGTCGTCGACGGGTGAGCCCTCCTTGCCCACGCCGAGCAGCCGGCAGCCGCGGCGGACGGCCTCCTCGAGCGCCGAGAGCGTCTCCTCGGTCGACCCGGAGCAGGACACGACGACGACCAGGTCGACCGGGCCGACCCAGGCCGGCAGGCCGTAGCCACGGTGGGTGACGACCGGCACGGGGCAGCTCGGCCCGGCGACGGCGGCGAGCACGTCGCCGGCGATGCCGGAGCCGCCCATCCCGCACACCACGACCGCCCGGGGGCGGCCGTCCTCGGCCAGCCGAGCCACGCCGGCCTCGGCGGCCAGCACGGCCGCCTCGCGCACCTGCGCGGCGGCGGAGGCGATGTCGGGCAGCATCCGCCCGGGATCCCCGGCCTCGAGCCGGGCGACGTCGTCGAGCAGGTCCTCGGCGACCGTCACTGGGGCTTGCGAGCCTCGTCGACGAGCAGCACCGGGATGTCGTCCCGCACTGGGTAGGCCAGCCCGCAGCCCGTGCAGACGAGCTCCTCAGCGGCCTCGTCGGCCCGCAGGGGGCTGTGGTCGACCGGGCAGGCGAGGATCTCGAGGAGTGCGGCGTCCAGCTTCATGGAACGGACTCTAGCGACCGACCTGCCCGGCGGTGGGGCGCTACAGCTCGCCGATCAGCCCGGTGTCGCGAAGCACCGCGGCGGCCGCTTGCACGAGCGGCAGCGCGAGGAGCGCGCCGGACCCCTCGCCCAGTCGCAGGTCGAGATCGAGCAGCGGGGCCAGATCGAGGTGGGCAAGAGCCACGCCGGCGGCTGGCTCCGAGGACCGGTGCGAGGCGATCAGGTAGCCCGGCAGCGCGGGGCACATCCGCACCGCGACGAGTGCGGCGGCGGTCGTGCTGACGCCGTCGAGCAGCACCGGGACGCCCGCCGCCGCCGCGCGCAGCATCGCGCCGACCAGCGCAGCGTGCTCCAGTCCGCCCAGTGCGGCCAGGACCCGCAATGGGTCCGGTTGAGGACCGACCCGGGCCAGGGCTGCGGCCACCACCGCCGTCTTGCGGTGCAGCGCAGCAACATCCGCCCCCGCACCGGGGCCCGTGACCTCGCCAGGGCTTGTGCCCGTGAGGTGGCCGGTCAGGCAGGCCGCGGCCGTGGTGTTGGCGATGCCGACCTCACCGAGCAGCAGCAGGTCGGCCCCGTCGTCCAGCAGGTCGCCGGCAGCGTCGGCCCCGGCGAGCAGCGCCTGCGCGGCCTCCCCCTGTGTCATCGCGTCCTCGACGAGCAGGTTCCGGGTGCCGGCGCGCACGCGGCGGCTGCACAGCCCGGGCCCGGTCGGCGGTGGTGTCATCAGTCCGACGTCCAGCACGACCAGGCGTACGGCCGACCGGGCGGCGAGCACGGCGGCCACGGAGTCGCCGCGCACGCATCCGCTGGCGATCGCCGTGCTGAGCGCCTGCGGCCACGCTGACACCTGCTGCGCGTGCACACCGTGGTCAGCGGCGGCCAGGAGCAGAGCCGGCCGCGCCGACACCCGGGGCGGGCAGCAGCCGGCGACGGCGGCCAGCTGCGGGGAGAGGGCCTCGAGCCTCCCGAGGCTGCCGGGCGGCTTGGCCAGCAGCCCCTGACGGTGCGCGGCCTCGGCCCGGGCAGCCTGCGACGTCGCCATCACGGCGTTCACGAGACTGGCCACGTCCGTCACATCGGTCACGTCGAGGTCCGCTCGACGGCAACGACGGCGGCCATGACGCCGATGTGCGCGACCTGGTTCACCGCGCCGAGCAGGTCCCCCGTCAGTCCGCCGAGGCGTCGTCGGGCCGTCCGGCGCGCCAGTCCCACGGCGAGCAGCGCGACGGCCAAGGGGAGCCAGAGCGACCAGCCGACCGCCCATGCGGCGACGGCCACCGCCTGCAGCCCCACGGCCAGCCAGGTGCCCGCGCCCCGGGGGCCGATCACCTTGGCACCCAGTCCCTGGTCGGCGACGGGCGGGAGCGTGCCGGCCAGCAGGACGCCGGCGGCCCGGCCGAGCACATGTCCGGCGACGACGGCCTGGGCGAAGACGTCGAGGGGCAGCGGCGCGAGCAGCGCCACGCGGAGCAGCAGAGACAGGCACAGCGCTGCGCCGCCGTAGGTCCCCAATCGGCTGTCGCGCATGATCTCGACGCGCCGCTCAGGGGTCATCCCACCCCACAGCCCGTCGGCGCTGTCGGCCAGGCCGTCCTCGTGGAACGCCCCCGTGATCATCACCATGACCGTGACGGCGAGCACCGTCGCGGCGGTGCGGCCGAGTGGCGCGGCCAGCGCCCAGCGGGTCAGCACACCGGCCGCCGCCACGATCAGGCCGACCGCCGGGAAGAACACGCAGGACCGGCGCAGGTCCGCGTCGGTGACCGTGGCCAGCCGCACCGGGATGCGGGTCAGCAGCTGGACGGCGACCGCCGCCGAGCGGGTCACGTCAGCGATCACGGGCAACGGGTGCTTCAGCTGCGGATGAGGCCGAGGACCTCGTCGCGCACGCGCTCCATCGTGGCGATGTCCGGCGCCTCGACGTTGAGGCGCAGCAGCGGCTCGGTGTTGCTGGCGCGCACGTTGAACCACGCGCCGCCCTCGAGCTCGACGGTGAGGCCGTCCAGCTCGTCCTGCGGCCGGTCGGCGAAGCGCTCCTTCACCGCCGCGACCCGGGCGGCCTGGTCGTCGACGGTGGAGTTGACCTCGCCGCTGGCGGCGTAGCGGTCGTAGGTGGTGAGCAGCTCGGACAGCGTGCCGTCCTGGGTCCCGAGCGCCGCCAGCGCGTGCAGCGCGGCGAGCATGCCGGAGTCGGCGTTCCAGAACTCCGCGAAGTAGAAGTGGCCGGAGTGCTCGCCGCCGAAGACCGCGCCGGTGCGGGCCATCTCGGCCTTGATGAACGAGTGGCCGACGCGGGTGCGCACAGGCGTGCCGCCGTTCTCGGCGACCACCTCGGGCACGACTTTGGAGGTGATGAGGTTGTGGATCACGATCGCGCCCGGGTGCTTGGCCAGCTCACGCGCGGCGATGAGGGCGGTGAGCACCGACGGGCTGACGATCTCGCCGCGCTCGTCGATGACGAAGCAGCGGTCGGCGTCGCCGTCGAAGGCCAGCCCGATGTCGGCGCCGAGCTCGACCACCTTGGCCTGCAGGTCAGCGGTGTTGGCCGGGTCGATCGGGTTCGCCTCGTGGTTCGGGAAGCTGCCGTCGAGCTCGAAGTACAGCGAGGTGGTCTCCAGGGGGAGCCCCTCGAAGACGGCCGGGACGGTGTGCCCACCCATGCCGTTGCCGGCGTCGACGACGACCTTCAGGGGTCGGACGTCCTCGATGCCGGGCACCAGCGCCTTCATGTACGCGGCGTAGCCCGCGAGCAGGTCCTGCACGCTGACGGTGCCGGGCTCGCCGTCGTACGGCGGCAGGCCCTCGTCGAGGTAGCGCTCGGCGTCGGCGCGCAGCTGCGCGAGGCCGGAGTCCTGGCCGACCGGACGGGCTCCCGCCAGACACAGCTTGATGCCGTTGTAGCGCGCCGGATTGTGGCTGGCGGTGAACATTGCGCCGGGGACGTCGAGCGTGCCGGCGGCGTAGTAGAGCAGGTCGGTGGAGCCCAGACCGGCCTCGACGACGTCGACGCCCTGGCTCGTGGCGCCCTCGGCGAAGGCCCGGCTCAGCTCGACCCCCGACTCGCGCATGTCCCGGGCGGTGACGATCCGGGGGCTGCCAGCGAAGCGGGCGAAGGCGGCGCCGAGCGCCCGGGCGATGTCGGCGTCCAGCTCGCCGGGGCAGAGGCCGCGGACGTCGTAGGCCTTGACGATGTTCGAGAGGTCGCGGGTCATGCCCCGACCCTAGGGGCTGGGGCTAGGCGGCCGGCTTGTGCTTCTGCGCCTTGCCGAGCACCGAGCTGATGTCGAGCTCGCGGCCGTCCTGCTTCCAGGACTTGGTCTCGCAGGCGTGGCAGGAGCTGAAGTCGACGGACGAGCCGTCGGTCAGCGTCATGGTGATCGAGGTGACCCGGTTGCCGGCGCAGGTGCCGCAGACGGCGAGGGCGCGGGTGGGGGTGGTGACGAGCGACACGGGTGCTCCCAGGAGGCGGTCGGCGGGTGGGACGGCTGCCACCGGACTTCGACCGAATGGGGGAGGACTTGAGAACCTGGCGTGTCGGGGACGAACCGGACGGAGCACTCAGCCGGGGGTGGGCAGGGCGCGCAGGTGGCCGCGCCGGCCGGTGCCGCTCTCGGCGCTGCCAGGCGGCGCGTGGGACCTCGGCCGGGCGGCCTCGCGCACGGCGTTGGCCAGCGCCTCGAGGTCGTCGCTGCTGCGGGCCCGCTCGACGTCGGGGTGCTCGGGCACGTGCCGGACGACCTCCCAGCCCCGCGGGGCGGTGAGGCGGGACGCGTGCTCCTCGCACAGGTCGTAGCAGTGCGGCTCGGCGTGCACCGCCAGCGGACCCACGACGGCGGCGCGGTCGGCGTAGACGTAGGTGAGCGTCGCGACAGCGGGCAGGGCGCACGCAGTGCGGGAGCAACGCCGGACAGGGCGCACGAGCGGGGACGGTAGCCCAACGCGGGGGGCCTGACGGGCGACGCGCCGGACCTGGCCGACGGGGGCGGGCCGCTCCCCTACCCTCGGCGCGTGATCCCGATGCCCTCCGACGGCGCTCCTCCAGCCGCCCGGCGACGGCGGCGACGCGACCGGCACGGCCGCGGGCTGCGCGGGCCGCTGCTGCCGATGACGGTGTTTGTCGGCGGGCGGGAGGTGCGGGTCCCGGCGTCCCAGACGCGTGGCGAGCGGTTCGACGACCTCGTCCTGGACGCGGTGGAGGACCTCGAGCAGCGCTGGGCCAAGGAGCTCGAGGGCGTGGAGTTCGCGGTGGAGGACGTGCCGGCCGTGGCCGCCGACAGCGACGCGGTCTACGACGATGACGTCGTGGCCGACGAGACGGCCGGTGGCGCGGTGCCGCTGGGCCGGCTGCTGCCCGCCGGGGTCGACGCCCGCGGGCGACAGACCGCCCCTCGGGTCGTGGTCTACCGGCGGCCGCTCGAGGCCCGGGCCGCCGACCGCGACGACCTGGCCGACCTCGTGCACGACGTCGTCGTCGACCAGGTCGCCCGGTTGCTGCAGATCGACCCGGACGAGGTCGACCCGCCCGACGACGCCTGACTACCGCCCGGCGCCGGGGTCGGCGACGACGACCGGCCGCAGCGCGGCCAGCGTCGGCGGGCGCAGCGGGAGCCCGCTGGTGAACAGCCCTGCCCGGCCCCGCTCGCGGGCCCACCAGCCGGCGTGCACCTCGCCGGAGAGAACGCGCACCTCGGCCGCCGCGGCCTCCACGGGCACCGCGACGGTGGTCGCGCCCGGGACCTCGACCCGCTCCCCCGCCACCTCGACGACGGCGTCGGCGACCAGCGCGGACAGCAGCAGCTGCACGCCGGGGGCGCCCGCGGGCAGGAGCAGGGCGCGCGCATCCAGTGCGGGAACTGCTGCTGCGTAGTATCTCTCGCGCACCGGCGCTCTCTGCTCATCCACGAAGACGGCACCCGCGAGCACGAGCGGCCCGTCGGAGACGACCCGCGCAGCGGCGGGCGTGCCGCGCAGCTGCGCGCTGACGTCGACCGCGACGGACGTGCTGGCCGGGACCTCGACCGGGAGCGCGGCGAGCTGTCCGTCGTCGGTCGTGAGCTCCACCTGCACGACGGCGTCGACCTCGCTCGGGTTGGCCACCAGGACGCTCCGGCTGCCCGGACCGGCGGGCAGCCCGGGTACGACGGCCTCGCGCGCCGGCGCGGCCGTCCGCGAAAGCCAGTCGGTGCCCAGCGGGGTCC
>JAJAYV010000096.1 GCA_026786045.1 Frankiaceae bacterium
GTCTTCGGCCGAGTGGACGCGGCCCTGAGCTCCGCCGACGTGCCGTCGGGGAGCGGGAAGCGGATCTGCCACGAGAACAGGCTCGACAGGCTGGTCGGCTGCACCACGCCGGGCACCCACACCTGACCCGAGGTGGGCTGGCCGGTGAAGGCGGCAGCGGGCAGCGGGCCGCGCTGCAGTCGTCTCCGGTAGTACAGGAAGGCGAGGATCGCGCCGGCCGGGGCCAGTCCTGTGAGCAGGGTGAGCAGCAGGTCCACGAGGTGATCGTTCCACGGGGCGCCGGTTGCACTCTCGTAGGCAGAGTGCTAAACCGTGGATAGCACTCTGACGTGTTGAGTGCCAGATCTGGCAGGTGAGACCGGCAGTCCGGTCGTCCGTCGCGGGCACCGAGAGATCAGCACGTCCCGACCGGGAGGACCCAGTACATGTCAAAGATCATCGCCTTCGACGAAGAGGCCCGCCGCGGCCTTGAGCGCGGCATGAACCAGCTCGCCGACGCGGTCAAGGTCACCCTTGGCCCGAAGGGCCGCAACGTCGTCCTCGAGAAGAAGTGGGGCGCCCCCACGATCACGAACGACGGCGTCTCCATCGCCAAGGAGATCGAGCTCGAGGACCCCTACGAGAAGATCGGCGCCGAGCTCGTCAAGGAGGTCGCCAAGAAGACCGACGACGTCGCGGGCGACGGCACCACCACAGCCACCGTCCTGGCCCAGGCGCTCGTGCGCGAGGGCCTGCGCAACGTTGCCGCCGGCGCCAACCCGATGGGCCTGAAGAAGGGCATCGAGGCCGCCGTCGAGAGCGTCGTCGAGGCCATCGGTAAGGCCGCCAAGGACGTCGAGACCAAGGAGCAGATCGCCTCCACCGCCAGCATCTCGGCGGCCGACCCCACCGTCGGCGGCATCATCGCCGAGGCGATGGACAAGGTCGGCAAGGAAGGCGTCATCACCGTCGAGGAGAGCAACACCTTCGGCCTCGAGCTCGAGCTCACCGAGGGCATGCGCTTCGACAAGGGCTACATCAGCCCGTACTTCGTGACCGACCCCGAGCGCATGGAGACCGTGCTCGAGGACCCGTACGTCCTGGTGCTCAACGGCAAGGTCGCGTCCGTCAAGGACCTGCTCCCGCTGCTCGAGAAGGTCATGCAGAGCGGCCGTCCGCTGGCGATCATCGCCGAGGACGTCGAGGGCGAGGCCCTGGCCACGCTCGTCGTCAACAAGATCCGCGGCACCTTCAAGTCGGCCGCCGTCAAGGCGCCCGGCTTCGGCGACCGCCGCAAGGCCATGCTCCAGGACATCGCCATCCTCACCGGCGGTCAGGTCATCGCCGAGGAGGTCGGCCTCAAGCTGGAGACCGCCGGTCTCGAGCTGCTGGGCCGCGCCCGCAAGGTCGTCATCACCAAGGACGAGACCACCATCGTCGAGGGTGCCGGTGACGCCGACCAGATCGCTGGTCGCGTCAACCAGATCCGCGCCGAGATCGAGAAGAGCGACTCCGACTACGACCGCGAGAAGCTGCAGGAGCGCCTGGCCAAGCTGGCCGGCGGTGTCGCAGTGATCAAGGTCGGCGCGGCCACCGAGGTCGAGCTCAAGGAGCGCAAGCACCGCATCGAGGACGCCGTCCGCAACGCCAAGGCCGCTGTCGAGGAGGGCATCGTCGCCGGTGGTGGCGTCGCGCTGCTGCAGGCCTCGACGACCGCCTTCGAGAAGCTCGACCTGGTCGGCGACGAGGCCACGGGCGCGAACATCGTGCGCCTGGCACTCGAGGCCCCGATCAAGCAGATCGCCATGAACGCCGGCCTCGAGGGTGGCGTCGTCGTGGAGAAGGTCCGCAACCTGCCTGTCGGTCAGGGCCTCAACGCCGCGACCGGCGAGTACGTCGACATGATCAAGGAGGGGATCATCGATCCCGCCAAGGTCACCCGCTCGGCGCTGCAGAACGCCGCGTCCATCGCAGCGCTGTTCCTCACCACCGAGTGCGTCATCGCCGACAAGCCGGAGAAGGCTGGCGCCGGCGGCGGCGGCATGCCGGGCGGCGGCATGGGCGACATGGACTTCTAGTCCCGCCTGCACGCAGTCCCTTCTGGCCGTCCTTCGGCCGGACGCTCGTACGACGGGGCGGCTCTCCCACTTGGGAGGCCGCCCCGTCGGCGTTCCACAGATCGCCGTGACGCGCTCGTGCGCCCGCGCAGGTGGTGGCAACGTCGTGACATGCCGGCGGACGGGGAGCACGATGAGCGCCATGACGACGATGCCGCTGCGGGAGTGGACGGTTGACGACCTGGACGACCTGCCCGATGACGGGCTGCGCTACGAGCTGGTCGACGGGGTGCTGCTCGTGAGCGCCGCGCCGTCGGACACGCACCAGCTGGCGCTGACCAATCTGGTCGTGCTGATGGCAACGGCCTGTCCCCTGCCCATGCGGACGCTGGTCGCGCCGGTCGACGTGCGCCTCAGCAGCACTCGCCAGCTGCAGCCCGACCTCACCGTCTTCCCCGCGCTGGACCTCACCAGCGTCCGTCCGCGGGCGCTGCCGCTGCTCGTTGTCGAGGTGCTGTCGCCGAGCACCCGGGTCGTCGACCGCACGCTCAGGCGGCAGGTCTTCCAGGACGCCGGCATCCCGTCGTACTGGCTGGTGGACCCGTTCGAGCCGTCCCTGACGGTCCTCGAGCTGGTCGACGGGGCCTACGTCGAGGTCGCCGTCGTCACCGGCGAGCAGAGGCACGACGCGACGGTCCCCTTCCCGGTGCAGATCGTGCCCGCCGACCTGGTGCGTTGACCTCGCCGGCGCCCGAGGACTGCGACATCTGACCGTGCGGGTCGCCGTCGTCGGAGCCGGCATCGCCGGGCTGACCAGCGCGCTGCGGCTCTCCGAGGCGGGCCACCGCGTCCAGGTGATCGCGGCCGCGCCGCCGCTGCGCACGACGTCGGCGGTGGCAGCCGCGCTCTGGTACCCCTACCGCGCCCTGCCCGAGCGGGAGGTGACCCGCTGGGCAGCAGCCGGCCGCACCGCGCTCGCCGCGCTCGAGCCTGCGGCGGGGGTGGTGCTGCGACGAGGGCGCGAGCTGTTCCGCACGCCCACGCCCGACCCGTGGTGGCGCGACGCCGTGCCGGACCTGGAGCGGGTGCCCCCGCGCGAGCTGCCGCCCGGCTGGGCCGACGGGCTGCGGCTGACCGCGCCCGTGGTCGACATGGGCGTGCACCTGCCGTGGCTGGTCGGGCTGCTCGCGCAGCGCGGCGTGCCGGTCCGCGTGCAGCCGCTCACCGCGCTCGAGCAGGCCCGCGGCGACCTCGTCGTCGACTGCGCCGGGCTGGGCGCCCGCGAGCTGGCCGGCGACGCCTCGCTGCAGGCCGTGCGGGGGCAGGTCGTCGTCGTCGAGCAGGTCGGCCTGACCGAGTGGCTGCTGGCGCAGGACGGCCCGGTGGCACTGACCTACGTCGTCCCGCGCGAGCGCACGGTCGTGCTCGGCGGGGTGGCCGAGGAGGGCCGAGAGGACCTCGCCCCCGACCCGGCGACGGCGCGGTCGGTGCTCGACCGCTGCACCGCGCTGGTGCCGGAGCTGGCGGGCGCGCGCGTGCTGGAGCACAAGGTGGGGCTGCGCCCGGCGCGGCCGTCGGTGCGGCTGGAGGCCGGACGGCTCGCCGACGGCCGGCGGGTGGTGCACGACTACGGCCACGGCGGCGCCGGCGTCACCCTGGCGTACGGCTGCGCGCTCGACGTCGTTGCCCTGGTCGACGGCGGCTGAGCGGTCTCTGCGATCCTTCGCAGGACACCACCGAGCCCGCAGGAGGACCCCCAGGATGGCCACGAACGGCGAGAAGGCGTACGAGCTGCACCAGGCGGCGATCGGGCAGACCGAGGGCAGCGGCGACTGGCTCGAGATCACCCAGGAGCGGATCGACGCATTCGCCGACGTGACCGAGGACCACCAGTTCATCCACGTCGACCCCGAGGCGTGCAAGACGATGTCGCCGTGGGGCGTGCCGATCGCGCACGGCTTCCTCACCCTGTCGCTGCTCACCAAGCTGTCCGAGACGATCCCGACCCCGGCCGAGCGGCTCGAGGGCATCGTCATGGGCGTCAACTACGGCTTCGACAAGGTCCGCTTCGTCAACCCGGTCAAGGTCGGCTCGAAGATCCGCGCGACCAGCGTCCTGACCGCCGTCGACGCCAAGGACCCCAGCACGCTGCAGGTCACCAAGACCCTCACCGTCGAGATCGAGGGCGAGTCCAAGCCGGCGCTGGTCGCCGACTGGGTCACCCGCCTGGTCTACGGCTGA
>JAJAYV010000097.1 GCA_026786045.1 Frankiaceae bacterium
CGGGTGGGGGTTACGGGTTGGGTTAGCCGGTCCACCACACGGCCACCGGGGTGTCCCCCCTCGCGGGTCTGGCGGGCCAGCCGCGGGGGGCCCGGGCCGACCGGCGCGCCGGGCGCGACGGCGATCGCCTGATGGCCGAGGCACACGCCAAGCAGCGGTACGCCACGGTCCTCGCACTTGCCGACCATCTCGACGCTGATGCCGGCGTCCTCCGGGGTGCCCGGGCCGGGCGAGAGCAGCACCCCGTCGAAGTCCTCCGCCTCAGCGGTGCTCACCTCGTCGTTGCGGCGCACGACGACGTCGGCGCCGAGCTGACCGAGGTACTGCACGAGGTTGAACACGAAGCTGTCGTAGTTGTCCACGACGAGGATGCGGGTCACCTCAGGGAGAACGCTTCGGCGGCGGCGGGCTCTTCCGCGCGGCCTTGCGGACCGGCGCGGCGGGGGTGGCAGGAGCCACCGCCGGAGCGGCCGCCTTCTTGCGCGCGGCCGCCTTCTTCACCGGCCCGGCTTCCTTCACCGGCCCGGCTTTCGGCACCGGCCCGGCTCTCGGCACCGGCCCGGCTCTCGGCACCGGCCTGGCTTTCGGCACCGGCGCGGCCTGCACCGCGTCCTCCGGAACCGACGGCGCGCCGACCACCGTCTGGCTGATGGCGGGCGAGATCTTCTGCGCGGCAGCACCTCTGGCACTCGACCGGCCACCTGGCGTCGAGGCGGGCGTCGTCTCGGCAGCGGCTTCGGCCCGCGCCCGCTCCTCCTCGAGCAGCGCGCGGCGCAGCACCTTGCCGACCGTGGTGCGCGGCAGGCTGTCGCGGATCTCGACCACCTTCGGCACCTTGTACGCGGTGAGCTCGGTGCGGCAGTGCTCGACCAGCTCAGCCTGGGTGAGGCTGGCGCCGGGGTCGGCGACGACGTACGCCTTGACGGTCTCGCCGCGGTAGCGGTCCGGCACGCCGACGACGACGGCGTCGGCGACGCCGGGCAACGACATCAGCACCGCCTCCACCTCGGACGGGTAGATGTTGAACCCGCCCGCAATGATGAGCTCCTTCTTGCGGTCCACGACGGTGAAGAACCCGTCGGGGTCCATGACGACGACGTCACCGGTCAGCACGTAGCCGTCGTCGGTGAACACGCCCTCCTGCTCGTCCTGACCCCAGTAGCCGCGGAACACCTGCGGACCGGCGATCGCCAGCTCCCCCGGCTCACCGGGCGGCACCTCGACGGTCGGGTCGTCCTGCAAGACGACCCGGCACAGCGTCCCCGGCAGCGGCAGCCCGATCGTGCCCTCACGACGGGTGCCGTCGAGCGGGTTGCAGTGCGTCGACGGCGAGGTCTCGGTCAGCCCGTACCCCTCGACGAGCGTCGCACCGGAGATCCGCTCGAAGTGCTTCTGGATGTCGCCCGGCAGCCGCATCGCACCGGACACGCACAGCCGGATCGAGCGAAGGTCGTGCAGCGGCGCCTTGGGGCTGTCGGCGATCGCCTTATAGATCGGCGGCACGCCGGGGAACATCGTCGGCCGGAAGGTGTCGATCGCCGCGAAGACCTGGTCCAGCTCGAAGCGGGGCAGCAGTACCAGTGTGCCGCCGAGCAGCAGCGTGGCGTTCATCGCGACCGAGAACCCGAAGACGTGGAACAGCGGCAGGACCGCCAGGGTCACCTCCTTGCCGGCGACGGCCTCGGTGTCCCACACCCGGTTCATGTAGGCGTTGCTCACCAGGTTGGCATGCGTGAGCATCGCGCCCTTGGACGTCCCGGTCGTCCCCCCGGTGTACTGCAGCACCGCGAGGTCGGTCTCGGGGTCGACCGGCTCCTGGCCCGCGCGCGGCGATGACTTCAGCAGCGTGCGCAGCTGCACGACCGGCGCGTCCTTCGGCACGGAGGCGGTCAGCTCGGCACGAGCGCGGCGCGAGGCCCCGAGCGGCAGCCGCAGCGTCGCCCGGGCGCGCGCCGGCAGGTAGTCGGCCAAGGACGTGACGACGACCGCGCGCAGCGCTGTCTGTGCGCGTACCGCCGCGACCGTCGCGTAGTTCCGGTCCAGGCACACCACGACGGTGGCGCCGGAGTCGGCGAGCTGGTGGCGCAGCTCGGCCTCGGTGTAGAGCGGGTTGTTCTGCACGACGACGGCACCCAGGCGCAAGGTCGCATAGGTGGCGATGACGTTCTGCGGGCAGTTCGGCAGCACCAGCGCGACCCGGTCGCCCTTGCGCACGCCGAGGCCCTTGAGCCCGGTTGCCAGCCGGTCGACCGCCTCATGCAGCTCGCGGTAGGTGATCGTCGCGCCGAGGAACGCCAGCGCCGTCCGCTGCGGGAAGGACGCGGCGGCGTCGTCCAGCATTCGCGTCAGCGGCACCTGAGGGAAGTCGAGGTCGGCCGGCACCCCGGCCGGGTAGCTCGCCAGCCACGGCCGGGAGGCGTACGCCGAAGCAGTGGTGCGGGCACGCGCGGGGCCGGGCAAGGACGCCTCCTGGATGCAACGGACGAATCGGGCGGATCCTCTCACGCCAGGCGCGAGCGCCGTCCCCGTCAGCCGCTGGTCGGCGCCTGGTCGACCGTCACGTCGCTGAACGGCAGCAGCGGCTCGAGGGCCGGGAAGGCGACGGTGAACAGCAGCAGCACCGCGAGGACCACCAGCACCAGCGAGCCGAGCAGCTTGCCGGGCAGACCGCCGGGCAGCGTGCGCCAGATCCAGCTGTACACCTCAGAGCTCCAGCTCGGCAGGCGGTCCGTCGGCCTTGTCGCGGTCCTCGGTCAGGGTCGCGCTGACGATGAGCCGCTGGCGCGCGGAGTACTTCGGGTGGCAGGTCGTCAGCGTGAGCAGCCGCTCGGTCGGCACGGCGCCCTGCTCCCCCGGCACCGGGTAGGTCACCTCGATCGCCGTCGGCGCGACGATCTGCGACCCGGTGATCGTGTAGGTCAGCCAGCGGTCGCGCGTCTCGAGCACCACCAGACCACCTGGCTGGAGATCGCCGAAGCGCTCAAACGGCGCGCCGTACGTCGTCCGGTGGCCGGACAGCACGACGTTGCCGACCTCGCCCGGCAGCGCTGTGCCGGGGATGTGGCCGGGGCCGGCCTTGAGGTCGGCGACCGAGGTGCCCTCGACGACGACCCACGGGTCGTAGTCGGCCAGCGCTGGGACGTGCAGCACGGCGATGCCCTCGCCGATGTCGCTGGAGACCGGCACCGGGTCCGCCCCCGTCGGGCGCGGCGCGGGGTCGGCCCAGCTCGCGCGCAGGTCGTCGCCGAGCCGGTCCTGCTCGCGGGCGGTCACCAGCCCGGTGACCTTCAGCTCGTAGACGCAGAACAGCAGCACGATCACGCCCAGCGTCATGAGCGTCTGGCCCAGCCCGCGCAGCGCGGTGCGGACCGCGTCGCTCACGGCGCCTCCACGCTCGGCAGCTCCAGCGGACCGTCGTACGCCGGAAGCGTCGCCGACCGGGAGGTGCGCACGTCGTACCCGAGGCCGAAGCGGTCGACGAAGGTGCGGAAGAACGCGACACCGGGGTCGCTGTCAAGCGCGTCGCGCATCGCGTCGGGCTCGCCGACCGCGGTGACGACGAACGGCGGACCGTAGACCTGGCCGTGCAGGATCACGGTGTTTCCGACGCAGCGGACCGCGCTGGTCGACACGATCCGCTGGCCCATGAGCGTCATCGCCTCGGCGCCGCCCGCCCACAGGGCGTTGACGACGGCCTGCACGTCCTGCTGGTGCACGACGAGGTCGTCGGGGTCGTCGGACAGCGCGGGCCGGCCCTCGCGCCGGAGGGCGTCGTCGATGGACACGGTCACGGCCGGCCCCTCGACCGGCACCAACCCGGCCGCTGCCTCCAGCTCGGGCGGCGCGGCGGCCGCCCCGACCCGGCTGTCCTCGACGGCGGCCTGGGCGGCGATGCCGGCGACGGTCTCGCGCAGGTCGGCGGCGTCGGCCTCGCGCGCCTCGACGTCGGCCCGCTCGCGCGCGATGAGCTCGGTGAGCTGCAGCCGACGATCAGCGCGCAGGTCGGTGCCCTGCGCCGTGGAGGCGCTGGTGGCGAACAGCAGTCCGGCGGCCAGCGCCGTGAGCGGGACGAGCAGCGTCCAGGGAGCGCGCCGGGCGCGACGCGCTGGCTCCACGCTGTCCACCGCCCTCCCGCTCGTCGCGGCCTGCATCGGCAGGCCTCCCACTACGCTAACGGCCAAGAGCCCCCACGAGGTCTGGAGCAGGACGTGCCCGTCTCCCGCAAGCGGAAGAAGCCGAGCTACACCCCGGCGACATCCCCTGCCAGCGGCCCGAAGAAGAAGGGCCCGAGCCCGGTCTGGCTCGCGCCGCTCATGCTGGCGCTGTTCGGGATAGGCGTCCTGTGGCTGGTGGTTTTCTACATCACGCAGAACAACATGCCGCTGGTGTCCGGCCTGGGGAACTGGAACCTGATGGTCGGCTTCGGCTTCATCATCGCCGGCTTCGCGCTCTCGACCCAGTGGCGCTGACCACCCCCCGAACGGGCTACTGACACCGGTGTAGTTCTCCCCAGCAGTTCTCCACAGTGTGGAGAACTGCCTGGGGCTGGTCCTCCCCGCGCAGGACCGGGAGGGCACGCCGAGCGGACAGGGCTAAACGGTATTGGGCTAGAGCAGCTCGAGGATGGTGGCGTTGGCTTGGCCGCCGCCCTCGCACATCGTCTGCAGGCCGTACTGGATGCCGTGGTCGCGCATGTGGTGCACGAGCGTGGTCATCAGGCGCGCGCCGGAGCCGCCGAGCGGGTGGCCGAGCGCAATCGCGCCGCCGTGGGGGTTCACGGTCTTGTCGTCGGCGCCGATGTCCTTGAGCCAGGCCAGCGGCACGGAGGCGAACGCCTCGTTGACCTCGTACGCGCCGATGTCGCTCGCCGACAGGCCGCTCTTGGCGAAGGCCTTGAGGGTCGCGGGCATCGGGGCGTGCAGCATCGGCATCGGCGCGACGCCGGCGAGCACGCCGGTGTGGAAGCGCGCGATCGGGGTGAGCCCGAGCTGCTTGGCCTTCTCGCTGGTCATGATGAGCAGCGCGGCAGAGCCGTCGGAGATCTGCGAGGAGTTGGCGGCGGTGATCTTGCCGTCCTCCTTGAAGGCCGGCTTGAGCGAGGCCAGCTTCTCCATCGTGCCGCCGGGGCGGATGCCCTCGTCCTTGCTGATCACGACGCCGTCGGGGTTGGTCACCGGGGCGATCTGGGCGTCGAAGGCGCCGCCCTCGCTGGCCGCCTGGGCCCGCTCGTGCGAGCGCAGCGCGTACTCGTCGAGCTGCTCGCGGCCAAAACCCCAGGTGTCGGCGATGTCCTCGGCGCCGACGCCCTGGTTCGGAAAGTCCGAGCCGTAGCGGGCGACGTAGTCCGCGCCGAGCGGGCTGGCGGTGAAGCTGCTGCCCATCGGGGTGCGCGACATGACCTCGACACCGCCGGCGACGGCCACGTCGTACTGCCCGGAGATCACGCCCGCCGCGGCGAAGTGCACCGCCTGCTGGGAGGAGCCGCACTGGCGGTCGACCGTCGTGCCGGGGACCGACTCGGGCCAGCCGGCCGACAGCACCGAGGTGCGCGCGATGTCGAAGGTCTGCTCGCCGATCTGCATGACGCAACCCCAGATGACGTCGTCGACGACGGCCGGGTCGATGCCGGTGCGCTCGGCCAGCGACCGCAGCACGTGCGCCGACAGGTCGGCGGAGTGGATGCCGGAGAGGCCGCCGTTGCGCTTCCCGGTGGGGGTACGGACGGCTTCGACGATGACGGCGTCGCGCATGGGTGCTCCTAGAGGATGAGGTGGTCGCGTTAACGACCGTTCACGTGAGTGTAGGTCAGCCGCTCAGGGCCATCGTCCGCAGTGCTACCG
>JAJAYV010000098.1 GCA_026786045.1 Frankiaceae bacterium
GGCCGCAGCCGCGGCGGCCGCATCGTCGGGCACGAGCCGGGTGACCTCGTCCGGGACGTCGACCACCGGCGGGGTGGGCTGACCGACCGCACTGCGGTAGCGCTCGGCGTCGCGGGCGTCGCGCCGCCGGTGGACGACGTCGCCGACGCGGCCGGCGAGCGCGGTGCGCTCCTTGGCGGACAGGCCGGAGGCGAAGCGGTCCAGCACGTCGTGCAGCACCCGGTCGCGCTCTGCCTCGAGAAGACGGTCACGCTGCTCGAGGTAGGCGACGAGCACCTTGCCGGCGCGCGAGAGGCGGTCGGTCCCGGAGTCGAGTCCGTCGCGGGCGCCCTCCACCTCGTCGGCGGCGCGGGCCAGCTCCTCGCGGACCTGCGCCAGCTGCACCTCGATCTCGGTTCGCACGTCGCGCACGACGTTCTCGGCCACGGCCTTCGCGCCCTGCACGACCTCGAAGGTGCGCGTGGGCCACTCGGCCCGGAAGCCCTCGACGGCTTCGGTCAGCCCGTCCTGGGCGTCGGCCAGCTCGCCGAGTCCCTGCACCGACCGCTCTGTGGTGGACGTAGACAGCCCCACCGTGACGTCGAGCTCGGCCAGCCGCTGCTGCACGTCGGCCGCCGTCTCGTCGACCGTCGTGTCGAGCACGGTGAGCCTCTCGGCCAGCGCGGCGAGCTGCTCCGAGGTGCGGGTGATGAGCTCCTTGCGCAGTTCGCGGGCCGCTTCGACGACGTCGTCGCGGACGACCTCGAGCAGCCCGCCGAGCTCCTCGCGCTGGGTGCGCACGACGTCGGACAGCGCGAGCAGCCGTCCCCCCGCCTCGCGGGTGCTGTCCTTGGACTGGCCGACCGTCACGCCGAGCTGGTCGACGCGGCCGCCGACGCCCGCGAGGCCGCTGTCCACGGCGGTCTCGAGACCCACGAGCCGGTCGAGCACGTCGGCCGACAGCCGGGAGCTGCGTTCCCCGAGCGCTTCCGCGAGCTCGGCCACGCGCGCCGCGACGTCAGAGCTGACGGCGGCGGTGCTCTCGCTGATGGTCGCCTCGAGGGCGGCGTTGCGAGCGCGGACGGTCGTCTCGAGCGAGCCGACCCGCTCGTCGACGGTCGCGCGCACCGCGGCGAAGCGCTCGCCCAGCGCGGTGAGCTGCTCGTCGGCGCGGGCCAGCAGCGCCGCCTGCAGATCCTCGGTCGTCGTGGCGACGGTGCCGCGCAGCTCGTCGAGCGTGCGGCGGACGTCGTCGCTGGCTGTCGCGAGCACCGACAGCCGCTCGCCGCCCTCGCGCGTGCTGGCGGTTGCCCCGGTGACGTCGGCGGTCAGGCCGGCCAGGCGCTCCGCGACCCCGACGTGCTGCTCCTCGATCCGGGCGAGCAGGTCCTCCCGCAACGCGCGGGTGACCTCGGCGACCTCGGTGCGCGTGTCCGTCATCGCGGCGCGGAGCACCTCGACGCTGTCGCTCGTGGAGGCGACCAGCCGGTCGCGCAGCTCCTCGACCGTCGTCGTCAGGTCGCCGCGGAGCGCGCGCAGCGCCTCGCTGGTCGCCGTGCCGGCGACGGCCACCTCGTCGACGCGCGGGGCGAGCGTGCCGATCTCGGTCGCGACGTCGCTGCGCAGCACGGTCATCGCGGCGGTGAGCTGCGACCGCACGCCGTCCACGCGCCCCTCGACGGAGGACTGCAGGCCCGACAGCTGTCCGGCGGCCACGTCGTCGCGAGCGACCAGCTCGGTGCGCAGGGCGACCACCGCGCCACTGAGCCGCTCCACGACCTCGTCGAGCTCGGCCCGGGTCTCGTCGCGGCTCTCGGCCAGCGCGCCGGTCACCGACGCGCCGAGCCCGGACACCGAGCGGTCCAGGACGTCGCCGAAGCCGTCGAGGGCGCTGCGGACGGTCGCAGCCAGCTCGGTGACGGCGGTGCGGTTCTCGGCGGCCTCGCTGCGGGCCGTCTCGAGGGCGCCGAGGACGTCGCGGCGCAGCTCGTCGTTGCGGATCCGCAGCACGTCGGACAGCCGGTCGAACAGCGCGTCCTCGAGCTCGGACATGCGCGTCTCGGTGACGTCGCGCACCCGGCCGACCAGCCGCTCGGCGGAGTCGCGGCCCTCGTCGGCGATCCGTTTGTCGAGGTCGCGGACGGTGGTGGTGAGGGTGCCGAGCAGGTCGGTGGTGGTGCTGGCGCCGTCGCGGGCGAGCGCCTCGATCCGCTCGCTGAGCGCGTCCAGGGCGTCCTCGAGCACGGCCATGCGCGACTCGAGCGCGCCGCGGGCGTCCTCGAGCGCGCTCTGGGTGGCCGCGGCGGTCTCGGCCTCGCGGGCGAGCGCGCTGCCGACCGACTCGGCGACGACGTCGACGCGCTGCCCCACGACGGCGGCGAGGCGGTCGGTGAGCTCGTCGATCCGCTGACCGGTGCGGGTCGGGACGGCGTCGAGCCCGTCGCGCAGCTCGCGGGCCAGGCTGGGCAGGCCGTTGCGGACGTCGTCGACCCGGCCACCGACCCCGTCGATACGGGTGCTGAGCTCGGCGACGCGGAGCACCAGGGTGGCGGTCTCGTTTCGGCTGGCCGCCACCGAGCCGGTGAGCCTCCCGCCGAGGCCGTCGAGGTCACTGCGGACCGCACCGGTCTCCGAGCGCAGCGAGCCGAGTTCTGCTCGTACGGCACCGATCTCGGCGCGGAGGGCCCCGACGAGCGCGGCAACGGCAGCGCCCTCGGGCTCGTCGCTGGAGGCGGCGGCCAGCTGCTCGATCCGCCGCGTCAGCGCCTCGGGGTACTCAGCGGTGCTCACGTCCCACTCCCAGGCTCGAGGTGAGCGCAGCGTAGTGGCGGGAGGACGTCCCGGCCGTCAGGCCAGCGGGAGCACCACGCGCTCCTTCCGGGCGGCCCCCCAGCGCTCCTGCGGCACCGTCCCGTACGTCGTCGTCCGCTGCCGCGGGGTGCGGCCGGCGTCGCGGACCATCGCCTCGAGGTCCTCGACTGACTTGCGCGAGCCGTACGCCGAACCGGCCATGCGGCTGATCGTCTCCTCCATGAGTGTGCCGCCGAGGTCGTCCACGCCGCCGGCCAGCACGGCCGCGCACTGGTCGGGGCCGAGCTTCACCCAGGACGCCTGCACGTGGTCGATCCGGCCGTGCAGGAGCAGCCGGGCGACGGCGTGCACCGCGCGGTTGTCCCGCGCGGTCGGCCCCGGCCGCGCGACGCCCGCGAGGTAGATGGGCGCGGAGGTGTGCACGAACGGCAGCGGCACGAACTCGGTGAAGCCGCCGCTGTCGCCCTGCAGCTGCGCGAGCAGCTGCAGGTGCGCGACCCAGTGGTGCGGCTGGTCGACGTGGCCGTACATCATCGTGCTGGTCGTCGGGATCCCGAGCCGGTGCGCCGTGGTGACGACCTCGATCCACTGCGCGGTCGGCAGCTTGCCCTTGGTGAGCACCCACCGGACGTCGTCGTCGAGGATCTCCGCGGCCGTCCCCGGCAGGCTGTCGACGCCCGCGTCGCGCGCCGCGGAGAGGAAGTCAGCGATCGACAGCGACATCCGGGCCGCGCCGTTGACGACCTCCATCGGGCTGTACGCGTGCAGGTGCAGCCCCGGGGCGGCGCCCTTCACGGCGCTGGCCAGGTCGAGGTAGGCCGACCCGGGCAGCTGCGGGTCGATACCGCCCTGCATGCAGACCTCGGTCGCGCCGACGTCCCACGCCTCGGCGGCCCGCTGCCCGACCTCCTCCAGCGACAGGGAGTAGGCGTCGCTGTCGGTCCGGCGCTGCGCGAAGGCGCAGAAGCGGCAGCCGGTGTAGCAGACGTTGGTGAAGTTGACGTTCCGGTTCACGACGTAGGTGACGTCGTCGCCGACAGTGTCGCGGCGCACGTCGTCGGCAAGCGCGCAGACGGCGTCGAGCTCGGGCCCGTCGGCAGTGATGAGGGCCAGCGCCTGCTCGGCGGTCAGCGCCGCCGGCCGGTCACGGGCGACCCGGAGCGCTGCGGCGACGTCGCCGTCCAGCCGCGCGACGACAGCCGGGACCGACTCGCGCACCGCGTCCCAGTCGCCGTACACGTCGTCGAAGTCCGAGCGCCGGTCTGCGGTGCGGCCGCTGGTGTCGACGGTCGCGTGCAGGTCCGTGCGGCCGCTGCTCGTCAGCCCGCCGTCGGGCTCCTGCCACGGCAGCCCCTTCGGGAGGACGTCGGCGGCGAGTCCGTCGGGGCCGGCGAGCGCGTCGACGTGCGCGGCCAGCCGCGGGTCGAGCCACGGCTCGGCCAGGTAAGGCGGGTGGGCGGTCAGCCGCTCGCGCAGCGCGAAGCCGGACTGCTCGGTCATCCGGGCGAGCGCCTCGATCTGCGGCCAGGGCCGCTCGGGGTTGACGTGGTCGGGGGTCAGCGGCGAGACGCCGCCCCAGTCGTCGACGCCGGCGCGCAGCAGCAGCCCGGTCTCGGTGAGGTCGACGAGGTTGGGCGGCGCCTGCACGCGCATCCTCGGCCCCATCACCACGCGGGTGACGGCGATCGCGGCGAGGTACTCGTCCATCGACGCATCGGGGACCGACCGCATCGCGGTGTCGTCCTTGGCGCGGAAGTTCTGGACGATCACCTCCTGCACGTGGCCGTGCCGTCGGTGCGCCGCACGGATCGCGAACACCGTCTCGGCGCGGTCGCGCAGCGTCTCGCCGATGCCGACGAGCAGGCCGGTGGTGAACGGCACCGCGTGCCGGCCGGCGTCCTCGAGCACGCGCAGGCGCACCGCGGGGTCCTTGTCCGGCGAGCCGTCGTGCGCCTTCACGTGCGCCGTCGTCTCGAGCATCATCCCCATCGACGGGGCGACCGGCTTGAGCCGCTGCAGCTCGGCCCACGTCATGACGCCGGGGTTGAGGTGCGGCAGCAGGCCGGTCTCCTCCAGCACCGCCACGGCGCAAGCGCGGACGTAGGCCAGCGTGCTGTCGTAGCCCGCCTCGTCGAGCCAGTCCCGCGCGGCGTCCCACCGGTCCTCCGGGCGGTCGCCGAGGGTGAACAGCGCCTCCTTGCAGCCCAGCGCCGCCCCTTGGCGGGCGATGTCCAGCACCTCCTCCACCGACAGGTACGGCGTGGGCAGCCGACCGGGGACGGTCGCAAACGTGCAGTAGTGGCAGCGGTCGCGGCACAGCCGCGTGAGCGGGATGAACACCTTCCGGGAGTACGTGACGACGCCCGGGCGTCCCGCGTCGACCAGCCCGGCGTCGCGCACGCGGCCCGCGACGGCGAGCAGCGCGTCGAGCTCCTCGCCCCGCGCGCCGAGCAGGACGGTGGCCTCGTCGACGTCGAGGGCCTTGCCGTCCCGAGCCCGCGCCAGCGCGCGCCGCATTCCGGACTCCATGCGCCGACCCTACGTGCGGGTCCCGCGCACGGGTCGGGCGGCGAGCGCGACGACCAGCTCCAGCGGACCCTTCCCGACCGCCCTGCGCCACAGCACCGCCAGCAGCAGGCCGCCGACCACCTGCAGCAGGTAGTAGCGGGTCGGGTCGTCGGCGTCGGTCGCGCCGAGCACCCATACGTGAGCGGTGTAGAGGGTCAGCGGCATGGAGCCGGCCGCGGCCAGCGGGTGCAGCAGCAGAGGTGCCGCTCCCGCCACCAGCAGCGCGAGCCCGAGCACGAGCAGCGCCGTGCCGGTGGTCGCGGTCAGGTCGAGCGGCGTCGTGCTGTGCGGGGCGTCGGTCGCCAGCCACCACGGGGTCGTCGTCGGGACCGAGCCGAAGCGGCCCTCGCCGACGACCTCCTCGACCCTCGCGCCGGGTGGCAGCCGAAGCTGCGCGGCGATCCGGTCGTCGCCGCCGAGCGGCCCGAGCAGGAGCGCACTGAGCCCGTGCGCGGCCAGCGCGAGAGCGGCCCCGGCGCCGGCCAGCAACAGCGCGGTGCGGGTCCGCTGCAGGGCGAGCCGGCCGACAGCCATGCCGACGAGGAGGTAGACGATCCACGAGGTCGCCGGGTAGTAGCCGGTCACGAGCAGCTCGCTGAGCAGCTGCCCCGGCTCGGCCAGGTCCCCCAGGACGGGGCTGGCGGTGTCGCGCTCCGGCAGCTCGTCGCGGACGGCGAGGCTCACGAAGGGGACGACGACGGCGACGACCGCGGCGCTCGCGAGCAGCAGCCGGGGGCCGGCCCGCAGCCACGGGAGCGCGAGCACGAACAGCACGGCGTAGTAGGCAAGGATCACCGCGACGCCGCTGCCGGCGTCGCCGAGCCACAGCCCGACGAGCCCGATGAGCACCGACCGGACGACGAGCGCGAGTGCGTCGCGCGTCCCCGGCCGGCGGTACGCCAGGGCGAGCCCGACGCCCGCCAGTACGGCGAAGAGCGCGGCGGAGCGGCCGGCGAAGACCTCGTCGGTCCACGACGCGGAGCCGTCCGGGTCCTCGACGGGCAGGACGTGCACGGCCGCCATGCCGAGCAGCGCGACCCCGCGCGCGACGTCGACGCCGGCGATGCGGGACGGGGCACGGCGCAGCACGCCCCCAGTGTCGGTGGGCGGGCCGCGCGACGCCGGGCAGACTGGCCCCATGGCCCACACGCACTCCCCTGACGCCGAGACCGACATCGCCTGCGCCATGGCGCACGGGGAGGTCGAGGCCCGCACCGGCGAGCGCCGGCTGGTGGCCGTCTTCGCCTCGCCGGTGGCGACGCAGCTCGTGCACCTCGCGGCGCACGTCGGCTTCGAGTGCATGGTGCTCGACCCGGCCGGCGACCTCGAGGGCGTGCGCAGCGTGCGGACCGCGGCCGAGGCCGGCATCGACGAGCACACCGACGTCGTGGTCACCGACCACGACCGGGCCGAGCTGGGCGACGTGCTCGCCGCGGTGCTCCGGACCCCGGCCCGCTGGGTCGGCGTGATGGGCAGCCCGCGGCACACCGCGCCGCACATCGCCGCGCTGCAGGAGCGCGGTGTGCCGGAGGACCAGATCGCCCGCGTGCACCGGCCGATCGGACTCGACATCGGCTCGCGGGCACCGGCCGAGATCGCTGTCTCGACGGTGGCCGGCCTGCTCGCCGCCCGGAGCGGCCGCGCCGGCGGAACCTACCGCGCGTGAGGATCGTCTCCCTCGCCGGCGGCATCGGCGGCGCGCGCTTCCTGCGCGGGCTGCAGGCCGCGGCACCCGACGCCGAGCTCACCGTCGTCGTGAACACCGGCGACGACATCACCCTCTACGGGCTGCGCATCTGCCCTGACCTCGACACCGTCATGTACACCCTCGGGGGCGGCATCGACGAGCAGCGCGGCTGGGGCCGGCAGGACGAGACCTTCCACGCCAAGGCCGAGCTCGAGGCCTACGACGTCCCGACCGCGTGGTTCGGACTCGGCGACCGCGACCTCGCGACGCACCTGGTGCGGCGGCAGATGCTCGACGCCGGCTTCCCGCTGTCGGAGGTGACCCGGGCGCTGTGCGCGCGCTGGCAGCCCGGGGCTGCGCTGCTGCCGATGACCGACGACCAGGTCGAGACGTACGTGCGGGTCGAGCTCGACGGGCGCGAGCGAGCGATCCACTTCCAGGAGTGGTGGGTCAAGCACCGCGCGGCCCTGCCGGCCAGGGCGATCGTGGCGGTCGGCGCCGAGCGGTCCACCCCCGCGCCGGGCGTGCTCGACGCCATCGCCGCGGCCGACGTCGTCGTGCTGCCGCCGAGCAACCCTGTGGTCAGCATCGGGACCGTCCTGCAGGTGCCGGGGATCGCCGAGGCGCTGCGCGCAAAGACCGTCGTCGGGGTCTCCCCCGTCATCGGGGGCGCACCGGTGCGCGGGATGGCCGACGCGTGCCTGTCCGCGATCGGCGTCGAGACCAACGCCGAGGCGGTCGGCCGGCACTACCGCGCGCGCTCCGACGGGGGGTTGCTCGACGGCTGGCTCGTCGACACCGCCGACGCCGCCGCGACGGTGCCGGGCGTCGAGGTGCGCGCCGTACCGCTGCTCATGACGGACCTGCCCGCGGCCGCCGCGATGGCGCGCGCCGCGCTGGACCTGGCCGGTGCCTAGCTACGAGGTGCTCGGCGTCACGGGGCTGCCCGAGGTGCGTCCCGGGGACGACGTGGCGGCGCTGGTGGCCGGCGCGGTCGACCTGCAGGACGGCGACGTCGTCGTGGTGACGAGCAAGCTGCTGAGCAAGGCCGAGGGCCGGCTGGTGCCGGTCGGCGAGGGTGAGGACCGCGAGGCCGTGCGCCTGGCCGCCATCGCGGCGGAGACCGTGCGCGAGGTCGCTCGACGCGGGACGGCCGTCATCGCGCAGAACCGCAACGGCCTCGTGCTGGCGGCAGCCGGGGTCGACGCCAGCAACGTCCGACCGGACGAGATCGCTTTGCTGCCAGTGAATCCCGATGCGAGCGCCCGCATGCTGCGCGAGCGGCTGCAGGAGCTGACCGGCCGCCGGCTGGCGGTCGTCGTCTCCGACACGCTCGGCCGGCCCTGGCGGCAAGGGCAGGTCGACACCGCGATCGGCGCGGCCGGGCTCGCGCCGGTGCGCGACGCACGAGGCAGCCGGGACAGCTTCGGCGCCGTCCTCGAGGTCACCGAGATCGCGGTCGCCGACGAGTTGGCCGCAGCCGCTGAGCTGGTCAAGGGCAAGGCCGACGGGGTGCCGGTCGCGGTGGTGCGCGGGCTCGACCTGCCCGACGACGGGCGTGGCGCGCAGGCACTGGTGCGGCCCGCCGAGCAGGACTGGTTCCGCCTGGGGACCCAGGAGGCGCACCGGCAGACGCTCGGCCTGCGCCGGACGGTGCGCGCCTTCGACGACCGGCTCGTCGACCGCGAGGTGGTGCTGCGCGCCGTCGCCGCGGCCGTCACCGCGCCCGCGCCGCACCACACGACGCCGTGGCGCTTCGTGCTGGTGGCGGCGCGCCAGGGCGCGGGGGGGGGCGCGGTGGGGGGGCCGTGGTGCGTGGGCTGGGCCTGCCCGACGACGGGCGCGACGCGACCGCGCTGGTCCGGCCGGCTGCGCAGGACTGGTTCAGCCTCGGGACCACCGAGGCCCACCGGAGCACGCTGGCCCTGCGCCGCAC
>JAJAYV010000099.1 GCA_026786045.1 Frankiaceae bacterium
GTCCAGGTCGGCGTCCACGAGAACCTCCGGTTCGACGTTGGGTAAGCACGCCGATCCTGGGCACCCTTCACCGACTTCTCAGCGCAACACGCCGCCCGAGCTCCCTTGGAATCGATCATCTAGACGGCGGGGACGACCGGCGCCTCGAAGCGGGCCAGGCCAAGCGCCCCGGCCAGCGCGAGCCCGAAGCCGGCGACCGCCAGCGGGACGAAGCCGCTTCGCACCGCGTCGCCCAGCGCCAGCCCGGCCAGCGCCGGCACCACCGTCTGCGTCACCACCATCGCCGCGGTCGCGGTCGTCACCGTGCCGCGCTGCATGGCGGCCGAGTAGACGAAGTAGGCCGTCGCGCCAGCCACGACCAGGACGTACGGGAACGGCGAGGTCAGCAGGTCCGGGCCCAGCTCCGGCAGCAGCCGCCCGCACAGGGCTACGACGCCGAAGCCCGCACCGGCCAGCAGCCCGAGCAGCACCGCCCCGAGCGGGCCGGGGACGTGCCGCACCCAGGTGGCGACGGCCAGCAGCACCGCCACGGCGAGGGCCAGGACGAGGGCCGAGCCAGCCCCGCCCTCGACCCGGTCCTCCCCGGTCGCGGTCGGCGCGAGCAGCAGCAGCCCCAGCACCACCAGGGCCACCGCGCCCCACTGCCGGCGGCGCAGCCCGACGCCGAAGACCCGGATGGACAGCACCGCGGTCACGGCGACGCTGCCGGCGATGACGGCCTGCACCAGGAACAGCGGCAGGCGCTGCAGCGCCAGCAGGTGCAGGGCGAATCCGACCAGGTTGGCCGTCAACGCCAGCAGGAAGACCGGCTGCCGAGCCAGGCGCACCAGCAGCCGCGGGTCGAGCACTGCCACGTCGCCCGCGCGCGAGGTCGCCAGCGCCTGCAGGACGGCCGCGACCCCGAACAGCCCCATCGCGCCGAGGGCGCACAGCGCCGCCAGCGATGAGCTAGACACCCTCGAGGACCGGGCGGGGCCCTACCGCCCGGCGGCGGCGGGCCTCGAGGTAGAGGCTCAGCCCGCAGTAGTAGGCGATGTAGGCCAGCGACGCGGCGATGACCCACGGGTCCGGCGACGGGAGCTGCGCCGTGATCACCGCGTAGAGCACCATCCACACCGCCGACAGGACCAGCGTCGGGGTGCGCAGCACCGTCATCCGCGACGGGTAGATGTAGCCGACGGGGACGAGCACCAGCAGGGCGCAGACGACGATGATGGCGGACGTCACCTGCGCGGACAGGTCCATCGCGATGGCGTAGAAGGCCACGACGTTCCAGTAGCTCGGGAAGCCCAGGAAGAAGTGGTCGTCGGTCTTGGCGTCGACCCGGCAGAACTGGTAGCTCGACGCCACCAGCGGGAGCACCGCGACGACCGTCCCGGTCGTACCGTCGGGCAGGTAGCCGGTCTGCAGCAGCAGCACGACCGGCGCGAAGACGTAGGTCAGGTAGTCGACGATGTTGTCGAGCAGCGCCCCGTCGAACCACGGCAGCCGCTCCTTGACCCCGAAGCGCCGGGCGAGCATGCCGTCGGTGCCGTCGATGACCAGCGCTGCGAGGCCCAGCCAGAGGGCCCGCGCGACGTCGCCGTCGACGGCGGCGAGGACGATGAGCAGGGCGAGGACGGCGCCGGTCGCGGTGTAGCCGTGCACGATCCAGCTGCGCACCCCGGACCAGGTCCAGGTCGATGTCATGGGCTCGGTACGCGTCCTTCGGGGCGGCGCCGGAGCGCGCCCGGCGGCTGCCACCGGGTCCCTCCAGTGTGACTCAGACCGCGCCCGGGCGGGGGCCGGCGCGCGTCGCGGCCGCGACGGGGGTAGGCACTGCGCGTGGCCCTCCCCCGCACCCTCTCGCCGATGCTGGCGACGACGGGGCCGCTGCCTGCGCAGGACGACCGGTGGTCGTACGAGGTGAAGTGGGACGGCGTCCGGGCGCTGGTGGAGGTGCGGGACGGCCGGGTGTCGCTGCGCTCGCGCAACGGCAACGACATCACCGGCGCCTACCCCGAGCTGGCCGGCCTGGGCGCCGCGCTCGGCCCGACGACCGCGCTGCTCGACGGCGAGGTGGTCGCCTTCGACGACAATGGCCGCACCGACTTCGGCCGCCTCCAGGCGCGCATGCACGTGCGCTCGCCCAGCCCGTCGCTGGTCCGCGGCACCCCGGTCACGCTGCTGCTGTTCGACCTGCTCGAGGTCGACGACCGCCCGCTGCTCGACCTGCCCTACGACGAGCGCCGCGCGGTGCTGGAGGCGCTGCCCCTGTCGGGCGAGCGGTGGCAGGTGCCGCCGGCCTTCCCGGGCGACGGGGAGGCACTGCTGCAGGCCACCCTCACGCAGGGCATGGAGGGCGTGGTCGCCAAGCGGCGGGACAGCCGCTACGAGCCGGGCCGGCGCAGCGACTGCTGGGTCAAGGTCAAGCACGTGCGGCGCACCTCCGCGGTCGTCGTCGGATGGAAGCCCGGCGAGGGCGGCCGGGCCGGACGCA
This sequence comes from Frankiaceae bacterium, assembly GCA_026786045.1. Classification (GTDB taxonomy): domain Bacteria; phylum Actinomycetota; class Actinomycetes; order Mycobacteriales; family SCTD01; genus SCTD01. The sequence goes on from JAJAYV010000099.1 coordinate 2,480, forward strand.
TCGGCTCGCTGCTGCTGGCCGTACCGGAGGGGGGCGGCTGGGCCTTCGCCGGGCACGTCGGCACCGGCTTCAGCCAGCCGACGCTGCGCATGCTGGGCGAGCGGCTGGCCCCGCTGCGCCGCGACGACCCGGTGCTGTTCGATGTCCCGCGCGAGCACGCCCGCGATGCGGTGTGGGTGGAGCCCGAGCTGGTCTGCGAGATCGACTACACCGAGTGGACGCGGGACGGCAGGCTCCGCCACCCGTCGTACAAGGGCCTGCGGGACGACGTGGATCCTCGGAGTGTGGTCAAGCAATGAGCGGCACGAAGGTCGTCGTCGACGTCGAGGGGCACCCGGTCGCGCTGACCAACCTCGAGAAGGTGCTCTACCCGGACGGGTTCACCAAGGGGCAGGTGCTCGACTACTACACGCGCATCGCCCCGGTGCTGCTGCCGCACCTGGCCGGGCGGGCCGTGACGCGCAAGCGCTACCCGGACGGCGTCGAGGGCCAGGTGTTCTTCGAGAAGAACGCCCCGCGCGGCACCCCGGACTGGGTGACGGTCGTGACGCTGCCCTCGCCCGGCTCGAGCAAAGGCCGCGAGACCATCGACTACGTCGTGGTCGACCGGCTCGCGGCGCTGGTGTGGACAGCCAACCTCGCGAGCCTGGAGCTGCACACCCACATGTGGCGGGTGCAGGACGGCGCGGCGCTGCCGCCGGACCTGATCGTCTTCGACCTGGACCCCGGTCCGCCCGCGACGATCGTCGAGTGCTGCCAGGTGGCGCTGCTGCTCCGGCCGCTGCTGGCGGCCGACGGCCACGCCGTGGTCGCGAAGACCAGCGGGAGCAAGGGGCTGCAGCTCTACGCCCGCGCCGACTCCTTCGGCTCGGCCGAGCAGACCTCGGCGTACGCCAAGTCGCTGGCGCAGCGGCTGGAGAAGGAGCAGCCGGACCTCGTCGTGCACCGGATGACCAAGGCGCTGCGCGACGGCAAGGTGCTCGTCGACTGGTCGCAGAACAGCGCAGCGAAGACCACGGTCAGCGTCTACTCGCTGCGCGCCCGGCCGACGCCGACGGTCTCGACCCCGGTCACCTGGGACGAGGTCGAGGCGTGCCGGCGGCCGCAGGACCTCGTCTTCACCAGCGACGACGTGCTCGCGCGGGTCGAGGAGCTCGGCGACCTGTTCGCCGTGCTGCTGCCGGGGCGCTAGTCCGCCGGGCGCTCCGGCGCCGGCTCGTGGTCGCGGCTGGTGAAGAAGGAGAACTTCCCGTCCGGCTCCAGCACGCCGATGCGCACCGTGCTGACGTCGTCGATGCCCTGCTCGCGCAGCGCCTCGTGCACCTCGGTGTCGGACAGTCGCTCGTAGCGCAAGACGTCCTCACGCATGGCGCCGTCGGTGATCACGATGACCGGCAGGCCCTCCAGACCGCGTCGGGTGCGCGAGAAGCGCCAGGACACCCACGAGAAGCCGACGATGAGCAGCGCGAACGTGCCGACGGCCAGCATGGCCCCGGTGACGCTGTAGTCCTCCTGCGTCACCCCCTGCTGGATGAGGTCGCCCATCGTCACGAGAAGCACCAGCTCGAAGGCGCTCATCTGCCCGAGCTCCCGCTTGCCGACGACGCGGGTGACGAACCACAGGAAGAAGTAGATGACCGCTGCCCGGAAGACGATCTCCACGCCCGACGCCTACGGCCAGATCCAGGTGGACACCCGGGCTGTGAGCACGGGCGAGCCGTCATCGCCGATGACGGAGAAGAAGCCGTCCTCGCCGGTCTGCCGGGCCGGCTCAACCCGGGTGTCGACCGTCATGACGAAGACCTCCCCGTCGGGCGTCCTGAACTCGTCCTCGGTGAAGCCCGGCCCGGCTGTCTCGGCGTCGGGCTGCGGCGTGAAGGCGTTCTCGTCGAACAGCTCGAACCAGTCGGTGGCGTAGCGCAGCACCAGCAGGTCGTCCAGACCGCCGTCCTGCCGCACCTCCACCTGAATCCGCACCGCATGACCTGGCCGGGAGATCCGCGGGTAGGTGACCGCCATCTCGTAGCCCTGGCCGCGCACCGTCGTGGTGCTCGTGTGCGTGCCGAGCAGGCCGACTGCGCCGGCGAGGACGAAGCCGGCCAGCGCGACCAGTCCGATCCGGCGGTGCGTCCGCGCCCGGCGCACCTCCCCGGGGTCGCGCTGGACCGGCAGGGTGCTGATCATGGACCCGCTCTACCCGCCGAAGATCGTCGCTAACGAAGCAGCTGGACGAGAACCGGCACGAGGCGGTCACTGGTCGACCCCCCGCCCTCGTCGCGGCCGCGGTGCTCCGCGCGGGCGTCGTCCGGTACAGCGGACGCCACGGGGCGCGAGAGTGCGGCTGGCTCCAGCACGATAATCGGAAGATCCCCAGTAGCGGGCTCCTGGGGAACTCTCGAAGATCTTGAGCGAGCACGACGGCACGTGATCATGGGGATGGCGTGCAGCGGGCGGGGGGTCCGCAGCGGGGCTGTGGGGTTGACGACCCACGGTGTTCCTCGCCGTTACTCGGGAGTGCCCGGTGCGCGTCGCGTCTCCGACGTCATCGCACGACGACGACGATCGCGGCAGCGGCAGGACGTGCGTCCAGGCCGTTGCGGGTACCCCGAGGACTGCCCCCGAAGAGACCGTGAGCCGATGCCAGCGGGTCCATGGCTGCTGGCGCGGGATCGCACCGACGAGCAGCAGCGCGCAAGGGCGCGGGGCGCGTTGACGCCGGGTGCAGGCTGGGTCATGGACCGCCGGTACCCGGGTAGGGGCGGTCCACCCCCGCGGGCCCGCCCGCCGACCGGAGGAGGACGACGTGACCGGAGTGCCGGCCGAGCAGCTGAGCAACGAGGCCCTCGAACGCGAGCTGAAGCACCTGCACGGGACGCGCCACGACACCTTCCTGCACGGCAGCGAGGACGCGCTGTACTTCCACACCGCGCGCACCCAGGAGCTCGAGCAGGACTACCTGCGGCGCAACCCCGACCGGGTGATCGACGCCCGCCGCACCCGGCACGGCTCGCGCGAGCTGTCCGGGCAGGAGTGACGATGAGCGAGAGCACCCCCGAGGACCGGCAGGAGCAGCGCACCACCCCGACCGGCGACGCGCCGCGGCCGGAGGCGCCCGACGTGCCGCTGGAGGCCGACGCCGGCGACGCGGCGGAGCAGTCCGTCGTGGTGGAGCTCGACGAGGACGAGCGCCGCTAGGGTCTGCGCGTGACGACGACGGCAGGACGGGACGCCACACCCCGGGGCACGCGGCTGCCCCGTCCCGCCCGCCGGCGCCAGCTGCTGCACGCGGCGCAGGAGGTCTTCGTCGCCCACGGCTACCACGCCGCCGCGATGGATGACATCGCCGAGCGAGCCGGGGTCAGCAAGCCGGTGCTCTACCAGCACTTCCCGAGCAAGCTCGAGCTCTACCTGGCGCTGCTCGACCAGCACGCCGAGAGCCTGGTCGTTCGGGTGCGCAAGGCATTGGCGTCGACCACCGACAACCGGCTGCGCGTGGCGGCCTCTGTCGCCGCCTACTTCGACTTCGTCGACGGCGAGGGCCCCGACGAGGGCGCCTTCCGGCTGGTCTTCGAGAGCGACCTGCGCAACGAC
>JAJAYV010000100.1 GCA_026786045.1 Frankiaceae bacterium
CCTGCTCCGGCTGGTCGACCGACTCCGAGCGGCGCACGGTGGCGGGGGCGACCCGGCGGGCGATCGCCTGCAGCGGGCGTCCGGCCCGGCCGGGCAGGTGCCCGCCGGCGGTCAGCAGGACGGTGACGGCGAGCCAGGCCGCCAGCACCCAGGCGAGCAGCGCCAGCAGTGCGAGCAGGGGTGCGGCCTGGTCGCTCGCACTGCCCGCCGCACTCAGGGTCCGCAGGCAGGCGGCGGGGGTCGGCGCGGCAAGCAGCAGCAGCACGGCGGCTGCGCCTGTGCCCAGCGCCACCGCGCGCTGCGGACCCTCGGCCATCGCCTGCTCCTCTCAATACGTTCGTTTGCGTTCGTTTGATGTTCTACGCGTACGACGGCTGCGGGTCAAGCCCGGTTGCCTTCTGTGGAGCGAGGCGAGAGGGTGCCAGGATGCGGTGGAGCGGGCTGTTCGACGACCTGGAGGGGCAGTTCGAGGCCGCCCAGGCGGCGGAGCTGGTTGGCGAGGTGGCCGAGCGCACCCGCCGAGAGACCGCCCTGCTCCGGCTGGTCGACCGACTCCGAGCGGCGCACGGCGCGCAGGTCGTGCTCTCGCTGCCGGCGGCCGGCGTGCTGCGCGGCCGCCTGCTCGACGCGGGGAGCGACTGGCTGCTGGTGGAGGAGGGCGGCGGCCGCGAGGTGCTCGTCCCGCTGGCCGCGGTGCTGGGCGTGACCGGGCTCGGTCCGCGGGCGGCAGCCCCCGACGACGGCCAGGTGGCCAGGCGGCTCGACCTGCGCTGGGCGCTGCGCGGGCTGGCCCGCAGCCGCGCGGGGGTCGCGGTGGGCCTGGTGGACGGGACGCTCGTGACCGGAACCCTCGACCGGGTCGGCGCCGACCACCTCGACCTCGCCGAGCACGGCCTGGGCGAGGCTCGGCGCGCGGGCGCGGTCCGTCAGGTGCGGCTGGTGCCGTTCGCGGCCATCGCGCTGGTCCGCAGCGGCTGAGCTAGTCCTCGACGAGCTCCTCGTCGCGCACCGGGTGGGCCGCGACGAAGGCGCGTGTCTGGTGGTAGCAGCGCTGGATGTACTCCTCGAGCACCGACCGCTCGACCCTCCACTGCCCGCGGCCGCCGATCTTGATCGCCGGCAGCTCCCCCGAGCGGACCAGGGCGTACGTCTGGGAGGAGGAGATGTTGAGGATCTCCGCCACGTCGGTCAGCTGCAGGAAGCGCTCAGCGGCCACGGGAGGTCCTCTCTCGGAGGGCGGACGGGCGCCGGTCGGGCCCGTGGAGAGTCTGGCACCGCCCGGGGCGCGAGCGGTCCCTTGTCCACAGGCCGTGCCTGCTGTGCCGCGCGGCCGGAGATCAGCCGTGGGGGTCGGGGTGAGGTGTGTGCTGCAGCGCGCGGTGCACGAGCGGTCGAGTTCCCTAAGCTGGTGACGCCTGGTGCACCAACCGCTGCAGGCTGTCGCGTCACCGGCCACACGGCCGAGACGGCTGCCGGCGCAGCGGGGTTGTGGACGGGCCGACGCGCGGGCGACCCGGTAGGACACGATGTGTCTGCGCGCCCGCGCCCCCCGAACGAGGAGGACCGTTGTCCGACCTGCCTGCGTCGCCGAGCGCGAGCCGGCTGAGCGCGCCCGGCTGGCTGGACGGCCGGCTGGTGCTCGGCGTGCTGCTCGTGCTGGTCAGCGTGGTCGTGGGCGCCCGGGTGCTGTCCTCCGCCGACCGCAGCACCCTCGTCTGGGCGGCGGCCGCCGACCTCAGCGCGGGTGCGGCGATCACCTCCGCCGACGTGCAGGCCGTCCCGGTCCGGCTGCTCGGCGAGCTCGACGACCGCTACGTCCCCCAGCAGCAGGACCTGGTCGGGCAGGTGCTCGAGCGGCCGATCGCCCGCGGCGACCTCGTGCCCCGCAGCGCGCTGCTGGAGGACCCGGAGGGCCTCGAGACCCGGCTCGTCACGGTGCCCGTCGACGGCGCCCGCTTCCCGCCCGGACTCGCCCGCGGGCAGCAGGTCGACGTCTGGCTCACCCCGGAGTCCGCGCTCGAGCAGGCCGAGGCCGCGGCCGAGGGAGCGATCCCGCCGACCGCCCAGCCCGCCGACCCCGCCACCCCTGCCGACCCCGCCACCCCTGTCGACCCGGCCGCACCCGAGCCGGGTGTGCTCCAGCTGACCGGCGCCCAGCCGGTGCTGCTGCGCGTGACGATCGACGCGGTGCCCGACGCGGGCGACAGCTTCTCCGGCGGCTCGACGAGCCGGCCGGTCGTCCTGCGGGTCCGCCCCGACGACGTGGAGCGGCTGGTGTCGGCGATGTCGCTGGGCCGGCTCGACCTGGTGCGCGTGCCGGTCGAGGCCGAGCGGCAGGGCGTGCTCGGCTCCGCGGCCGGATCATGACCGTCCCCGTCCTGACCGCGGTCAGCGACGCCGTGTGGGAGGCCCAGCTCGTTGCCGCGCTGGCTCGGGGCGACCTGGGCGTCGCCGTCGTCCGCCGGTGCGTCGACCTCGCCGACCTGCTCGCCACCGCCGCGACCGGCCAGGCCCAGGCCGCGCTGCTGTCGGCCGACCTCCGGCGCCTGGACCGCGACGCGCTGGGC